>CAZXKR010000258.1:0-3027 GCA_964641305.1 uncultured Puniceicoccaceae bacterium
ATCGCTCTGGGTCATCCCGTGGGAGCCACCGGAGCTAGGCTCGCGCTGACCTCCCTTCTCGAACTCAAGCGCCGCAAGGGAAAGCTGGCTCTGGCCACGCTCTGTGTCGGCGGAGGCCAGGGAGGAGCCCTGTGGCTCGAACGGAATTAACACCGAAAGGAATAACCATGAATCAAAGAATCCTAAGACAATGCGGAAACGATGGCCTTCGAGTCTGGACCTTGGCCAGAGTCGACGGAAAACCGAACCTAATCGACGGGACTTTTCTGGAGGAGCTGGAAGACGCCTTGGCGTCCATAGACAAAGATCGCAAAGCCAAGGGTCTCCTCATTCGCTCGTCGCACCCGAGCGTCTTTCTTGCCGGGGCCGATCTGTCGCAATTGTCTAGAAAGTCGAGCCGCGATCTCGATGGTCTGCTATCTCGCGGACAGGATGCGTTTGCCCATCTAGCTCGACTTTCGATTCCGACCGTATGCGCCATTGAAGGGGCCTGTCTAGGCGGCGGCTATGAAATGGCCTTGGCGTGTGATTATCGAGTGTTGTCCGATTCGGCGAAGGCAGTGATCGGGTTGCCCGAGACAAGCTTGGGCCTATTGCCGGGATGGGGTGGATGCTTTCGGTTGCCGAGGTTAGTCGGGCTTTTCCGGGCGTTGACCATAGTGGTCTCGGGAAAACCTTTTCGTCCGGCAAAAGCTCGGAAGCTGAAGATGATAGACGAGGTCGTCCCCGGGGAATTGGTCGAACCTGCAGCGAAGGAGTGGTTGGCCAGAGGCAAGCGCTCCCCGGGTGAATTCTTTTTCACCAATCTGTGGCCCGTAGCGCGTTTCTTATCTTGGCGAGCAAGCAGGGAGGTTCTCGCCCGAACCCGTGGCAACTATCCGGCGCCGTTGGCAGCGATCAAGGTTTTGCGAAAGGCCACTTTCGCGCATTTCGACGAGGCCATGTCTCTCGAACGACGCGCCTTCGCGGGTTTGGCCAAGACGGCGGCAGCGCGAAACCTCGTAAGCTATTTTTTCCTTAGAGAACGAGCCAAGAAAGTAGATTACTCCTTCAAGTCCAAACGCTTGCCCAAGATTCGACGTGTGCACGTAATCGGCGCCGGCGTTATGGGCGGGGGAATCGCTCAATGGGTGGCGTCGCGAGGAATCGACGTCGTGCTGTCCGACCTCTCTCCCGATGCCCTGTCGGATGGATTGCGAACAGTGGACCGACTTCTGGGCAAGGCCCGTGCCCGAGGCATCCTTTCCACGGTCGATGCTCGGGCCGCCATGGACAGGATCACCCCGGTCTCCGAAGCGGTTCCGTTGCGTAAAGGCGATTTAGTAATCGAAGCCATCGTAGAACGCATCGGAGCCAAGCGTTCCCTCTTTGCCGATCTGGAGAAAAGAAGTGAGTACGACGTGCCCTTCGCCAGCAACACGTCGGCTCTTTCGATCGACTCGATGAGCGTGGCCATGACTGACCGAGGTCGACTAGGCGGCTTGCATTTCTTCAACCCCGTCCACCGAATGGAATTGGTGGAGGTCATTCGAGGCCCACATACCGACCCCGCAGTCGTAGAATCCCTTCTTGGATTCGTCCGACGCATCGGCAAGCGGGCCATCCTCTGCAAGGATTCTCCGGGTTTCCTAGTAAACCGCATTCTCGTGCCCTATCTGGTGGAGGCCGCCGAGTTATGGGTGGAAGGTTGGCCAGCCGACAAGATCGACAAAGCCATGCTGGACTTCGGGATGCCAATGGGACCGATGAGACTTATCGACGAAATCGGCTTGGACGTGGCAGCCCACGTGGCCAACGAACTGAAGTTTCGCCTGTCGCATCTTGGTTCGCCGCCCGACTTGCTCGAACGAATGGTCGACAAAGGTCTTTTGGGCAGGAAGTCGGGCAACGGTTTCTACTTCTACAAAGGCAAGAATAGACGCAATCCCGTCCTTAATCATGATCTGAATAGCCTTCGATACAAAACCAGAACATTGTCCAAAAAGGAAAAGAAAGGGAAAGAGGAAATCATCGATCGAATGATTCTAGTGATGGCGAATGAAGCGGCTAGATGCCTAGAAGAAGGCGTTGTGGATACTCCCGAGGACGTAGATTTCGGGATGATTGCGGGAGCAGGCTGGGCTCCGTTCCGCGGTGGTCCGCTTCGACACGCAGACTCGCAAGGTCTTTCACAAATCGTAACCCGGATGGAAAGGCTGAGCCGAAAAGACGGCAACCGATTCCGACCATGCGGATTGCTTCTCGACCTCGCCCGTCACGGGGAATGCTTCTACCCAAGCCGAAGGATGATTTCAAAGAGTTCACCCGCAACAACGGAAAGGACAAAATCATGAAGACGATAAAGGAACCAAAAACCGATGGAGTTCTCGATCTCTCACGATACTCGAAGGAAAAGCGGCAAGCACTGGAGGTAACCGAAGAAGCCCGCGGGAAGAGGATCACCAACGGCTTTGCCACGGGCTTGTTTTTAGGGAGTCCTCAGTTCAAACCTCTCGTAAAAACTGCAGCGGCCAAGTCCCGCGACGGCGAAGCAGGCGAGCACTTCCTCAAACTCTTGAAGCACGTTTTGGATCATCATGCCGATCCGGATGAGATCGACCGTTCGGGCGAAATCCCAGACCACCTTATTGAAAAGCTGGCCGGCATCGGCGCCTTCGGCATTAAGATTCCTCGCGAGTACGGAGGATTGGGACTGAGCCAAGCCACCTATTCTCGCGCAGCCATGGAATTGGGAGCGCGCTGCGGCAACCTGACAGCCCTTCTCTCAGCCCACCAGTCGATTGGTCTGCCGCAACCCATGCTCCAGTACGGCACGGACGAACAAAAGAAACGCTTTCTGCCGAAAGTGGCGCGAGGAGCCATAACCGCCTTCGCCTTGACCGAAGACGAAGTAGGTTCCGATCCTTCCAAGCTGCAAACCATGGCGAAACCGATCGAGGGGGGAACCCGTTACTTGCTCAACGGAGAAAAACTCTGGTGCACAAACGGCACCATAGCGCGTTATTTGGTCGTCATGGCTCGTACGCC
>CAZXKR010000259.1:0-2998 GCA_964641305.1 uncultured Puniceicoccaceae bacterium
TGGGCGTCTCCAAGCAACTGATACTCATCCACCACGAACAGATCGGGGCCTTCACCTCGAAGCATGGAGGCTCGCTGTGTCTCCAGAGTCGCCACAACCACACGGGCATCAGGTTTGTGCCGAACGTCGCCGGTAACTAGTCCAACCTCCCACCCGCGAGCCCGCCACTCCCGAAATTTGTCGTTGGCCAAAGCTCGCGTTGGGACAGTGTAAACGGCGCGACCTCTCCAGGACGATTCAACAAGAAGCTCGAACACATAAGTTTTCCCCGCACCCGTGGGAGCATGCAAGACCACGTCCCGACCATCGCGCAAGAATCCCAATGCACGACTTTGCCAAGTGTCGGGAAGCATCAGCTTTTCACCAAAATCTTTTATATCCGTTTGCATCCAAGCATGCTCCACGTTGAATAAGAGGGGTTGTGAACAAGTATTGGCCATATGCAAACAAGATTTGCAAATCGATAAAGTTTCCGAGGAAGACGGAATACAACTCGCCGGCATGCTGAATATCATCGTAGCTTGCGGTCGATCTCGCGTAATTGGCAAAGCGGGGCGGCTCCCATGGAACATTCAAGAAGACTGGGAATACTTTCTGGAAACCACAAAATCAGGAACTCTTATCATGGGTAAACATTGCTTTGCGGAAATGGGCCGGCACACGAAAGACCGAAAAGTCATTGCCCTTAGCCGTGACCCCAAGGTCAAATTTCCGAAAACCCGAAAGGCCGGCTCACTGCCGGAAGCTCTTGCCATGGCTGAAGGCGACGGGGGCGAGGTCTGGATATGCGGGGGCCGCATTGTCTACGAAGAAGCCATGCCATTGGCCGACCGTCTATACCTTACGCTCATTGACGCCGAATTCGCGGGAGACGTCTTTTTCCCCGCATGGGAACACCTGTTCACCAATGAGCTTTCTCGTCGCGAAAGTGAAAGCTCGGGTTATCGCCTCACCTATCTGACCTTGGCCAAGGAGAAATGAACGAGGTTGCCCCGAAGGCTTGCGCCTGCCTCGGTATACGATAGGATAACCGATTTACTATCCTAGAAAATGGAGTCACTACGCTTTTTAAGTCCTAAAGAGGTCGATGACATTCGCATCGAGTTCGGCACGCCGGCATTCGTCTACGACGAAGCAATTTTGCGTGAAAATGCACGCACGTTGAAAGCCTTTCCAAACGCTTTCGGCTTCAAGCCTCGCTACGCCATGAAAGCAGCTCCGACAGCCGCTATCATTCGCATTTTCAACCAAGAGGGTCTGGGTATCGACGCCAGTTCGGGTCATGAGTTGGAACGTGCCATTCGCGTCGGTTTTGGAACGGAATCAATCTCCCTCAGCACGCAGCAAATGCCGGAAAACTTTAGAGTTTGGGTAGATGAAGGAGTGAGCATCAATCTATGTTCCCTAAACCAGATCAAGCTCTTCGCGAGTATTTGCCCGGGCAGAGCCGTTGGGCTTCGCTTTAATCCCGGACTCGGGTCGGGAGGCACCAACCGAACAAACGTGGGCGGACCCGCAAGCAGTTTCGGAATCTGGAAAGGAGATATTCAAGAGGCTCGAAAGCTCTGCGAGGCAGGAAATCTAGAAGTTACGCGTATCCACACCCACATCGGATCAGGATCGGATCCGGAAATTTGGAAAAAAGTGGCGGGCATGAGCTTGGACATAGTGAGGCAATTCCCCGATGTCCGAAGCCTAAACCTCGGCGGAGGTTTCAAGGTAGGTAGAATGAGTGGCGAAACATCCACTAATCTAGGCGAAGTAGGCGGCCCGGTAAAAACGGCATTCGAAGAATTCGCCGCGGAGACAGGACGCGAACTTCTACTCGAACTGGAGCCTGGCACCTTTCTAGTGGCGAATGCCTGTTCACTTGTGACCAAAGTCCAAGACGTCACCTCCACGGGAGATGAAGGTTATCGCTTCTTGAAACTGGATGCGGGCATGACTGAAATCCTACGACCTTCGCTTTATGGCTCCCAGCACCCGATCATTCTCCTGCCCGAGGACTTGGAAGCAAGCCCCCGAGCGGAAATGGAGCAGGTGATAGTTGGACATTGCTGCGAATCGGGCGATTTGCTGACACCAACCGATGGAGACCCCGAGGCCTTGGCCACGCGCCTGCTTCCCGAAGGACAAGTGGGCGACTCTTGTATAATTGAGGGAGTGGGCGCCTACTGCTCCGCCATGTCGGCCAAGAACTACAACTCTTTTCCCGAGGCTCCCGAAGTTCTGCGACGCGAGGACGGTTCCTTTGCCCTCATTCGGAAACGTCAGTTGCTCGACCAAATCCTGGACAACGAATTGATCCCGTGACCCCTTCGGGCTTACGTCATTTCCCATTGGGCGAACAGGTGCCCGCCAGTGAACACGCCGTCTGCGTGAGCCTGCCCACGATGACCGACGTCGTCGGCTATGAGACCAAGGATCCGGAAGTCATCAATAAGATTCCCGTAGGGTATCCACGTTTTGTGACTCACAGACTGATATCCCGGTTGATCAATGAACTGCTTTTGGAAAAGGGATACCAGAATCGGACGGGCTTTGCCTTGGCAAGTCGTAGGGCAGTCGATGACTTCCGAGAATTCCTCACTCCGCACGAAATCGAGTTCGAGGAAAGAAATGGGTTCGTACTCGCTCACGCAAAGGAGTCCCCTGAATTACAAAAGGCAGGCAAAGCTTTTCTTCAGCATACGGGGTTTTCGATTTCATCAAGGCAAGCGGAAGACATATTAGCCGCTCGCGGAGTGGCGAAAGTTGAGCAAGAAGAAACGGTAGAGGAGGAAAACGCATCGATAATCGCTCGCAGGCAAATTGCCGACGCCATGGGCGAAGAAATTTCGCCCGAAAACATCCTCCTCGCGACCTCGGGGGCAAATGCCTTCCATGCCCTATTTCGCGGAACCCGAGAACTCCTTGCCGACCAAGGTCGAACGATCTGGATACAGCTTGGCTGGCTCTATGTGGATACGATCAAGGTTCTCAGCAACTTCTCCGGAGA
>CAZXKR010000260.1:0-2966 GCA_964641305.1 uncultured Puniceicoccaceae bacterium
CCCTCGAGCACGGGGTTTCCTCGCCTAAGCACCTTTGTAACGTGATTGCCCGACTCGGCCACTGCCATGACCTCATACTCGTTCTCCTTTGGCTTTGTGGTGAGGTGCCTTTGTAGGTCGCGAGACCTTGCCCTGTAGTTGTTAAAAGCCCCGTCACCCATAAGGTTCTTACCGTGCTTACGAATGAGTGCGGCTAGATCAACTGCCTCGTCGAAACTGTCCATGCCCAAGTCGACGTACTGTCCACCCGAAGTTTGTCGACAATGAACGGCAATCACGTTCTTCCCCGTTTGAAGGGCGTCGCCAGCCTCCTGGGAAACATCAATGGTAAAATACTTGGAAACGTGACCCTCTCGATCGAGAATGAGCTTGCCGTTCAAGTAGACTCTAACGTCCTCATCATGATGAAGGTGAATGCGCAGTGTCTCGGGAATGGCGGCAAGGCGGAAGTCCTTTCTGAGCCAAATTTCGGGAGTATGCCACTTCGTGTTGACCTTGGATCCGGGAGTGCCCTCTTTTCCAAAACCTCCCTTGCCGGAATCCCACTTGGAGTCGCCAAAACCAACTTCGAACCAATCATCTGCTGGCTTGTTAGTCGTATAATTCCATGTGTCGCCAACGGATCTTGCATCAGAAATCAAAAGCACGGGCTTACTTCTGATCTTGGATGACTTTTCTAGCAGGAGATCCTCATTGAATTTGACGAGAAACTTTCCCTCGAAGTCAACGATCTGCCGTTGGAGGTCCTTTTCCCGTCTGGACCATTTTTCAAATTGGCTTGAGAATTGAGTATTGCCATTGGAACCTTGTACTTTAACCAAATTTGCCCCTCCCTTGCCATGGGGCGACACATTCGCAAAAAACGAAAGCATCGAGTAATAGTCCTTCGTGGGGATAGGGTCAATCTTGTGGTCGTGACAACGGGCACATCCAACAGTCATTCCCAAGAAAACATCAGTGGTAGTCTTTAAAATGTCGTCGAGGTAATCGTATCTGGCCAGCTTGCGATCAGCTGGTTCGTCATCCCATATGCCAAGTCGGTGAAAACCGGTAGCGGTGATTGAGACGGCGTCCTTGTCCGGCAATTCGTCACCCGCCAATTGCTCCTGAACGAAACGATCATAAGGTATATTTTGGTTAAAAGCACTTATGACATAGTCGCGGTAGCGCCAAGCATTCGGTTTATCGCTGTCACGCTCGTAGCCATTAGTTTCGGCGTAACGGACTAGATCAAGCCAATGCCGCCCCCACTTTTCGCCATATTGAGGAGAAGCCAACAATTCATCGATTACCTTTTCAAATGCATCAGGGGAATTGTCATCCAAAAATTCCTTCACTTGTTCGGGATTTGGGGCAAGGCCCAATAGGTTGTAGTGGGCACGCCTAAGGAGAACTTCCTTTGAGGCCATGGGGTTGGGTTCCAATCCCTTGGATTCCAGTTTTGACAGGATGAAGCGATCAATCGGGTGCTTGGCCGACCTGTCCCTAACCTCGGGCAACTCCAGAAGCTTGGGTTTTACATAAGCCCAGTGAGCCATAGTTCGCTCATTCACCTGAGTGTTGTTCAAACTAGCAGTCTCTTGGTGCTCACCGTCCTTCCCGTGAATTTCATCTTCGGTAGCAAAAGGGAGACCCAATTTAATCCACTTCTCCAAGATCGCGATCTCCTGATCCTTGAGCTTTCCAATGGGTGGCATCTCATGGTCTCCGTCCTTATAGGAAACCATTTCCAGAAGCAGGCTGGATTCGGGTTTCTCAAAGTTAACCGAGGGTCCAATTTCACCACCCTTGATAACACCATCTCGGGTAGTCAGTCGAAGATCGCCTTTAATGCGCTCCTTAGCCCCGTGACACTTCCAACAATTCTGTTCAAGCAAGGGTTTTGCTTCCTTTTTCCAGAAAGCAAGAGCTTCGTCTGAAATTTTATCTTCTCCAGAAAGACCGTTTGCTAAAATTGTGAATAAGGAAACGAGTAGAGTGTTCGTTCGCATGTTTGTAGGAAAGAATGCTGAAATCATAATTTTTTTTGAAATCAAACAATTATTAGGAAAATTATTTTAGCCATGACAACGATCATCTTAGGCTACCTTGAAAGATACGTAACCAAGGGCGTGCGAAATTTCTTCTGCGTGGTCACGAATTTGGGTGCCGATTCGTTGGAAATCCTTTTCTTGTATTCGTACCGATGGGCCCGTAATCCAAATCGATCCCACTGGATAACCTCGTCGACTCAATACCGCCGCGCCAATGCAGTGTTGACCTTCGATCTCCTCTGCATGATCTACCGAATAACCTAGCTCTCTAGACTTATTAAGTTCCTCGGAAAAATCTTCCTGCGAAGTTATGGTCCTGTCGTTAAAACGGGGGAAATCCATACTATTTATGAATATTTCCCGTTCATCAAAAGGCAATGCGGCGAGCATCGCTTTTCCGGGAGCGGCGCAATGGAGGTGGAAACGTAGGCCGGGGTTCACCTTGAAGCAAAAATTATGCAATCCGGGCACTTGTTCCAAAACAACGCCCCTATCTTCCAGCAAAACACCGGCCAATACCGTCTCCTTCGTCAGATCGCGCAATCGCCTCATGACAGGCAAGGCATTTTCGAGAAATCCCGGATCACCGGCAACGGGAGTCGCCAGAGAGAGAAACTTTTCCGAAAGAACGTAACCGGAACCGCTGGGATTTTTTCTGGCATAAGCACGCCGTTCGAGTGTGTGCATGATGCGGTAGACGCTGTTAGTAGGTAAATTCAACAACTCGGCCATTTCATTCACGAGCAAACCCTCAGGGTGCTCGTTCAGCAATTCGATGACAGAAAGTGCTCGGTCTAGACCCGGCACTTGATAGCGATTCTCAGGGGAAGGACTGCTCATTGGTAAATTGAAACTTCAACTACCATTCAAATATCAACAAGGTCAAGATTTAGGACAATAATAGTGAAAGAATGTTTGTGTTTCAATATCACT
>CAZXKR010000261.1:0-2950 GCA_964641305.1 uncultured Puniceicoccaceae bacterium
GGCTCGGACCATTTTTTCCCATCCACGGATGACTCCACTTGGTAGCCGCGCGGGTAGTCGCGACTGGAGCCTTGGGAGTCCAATAGTATACGGTTCACTTTGCAGACTGAAGGCAATTCAACTTTAACCCACATGCCGGGAACTTGCGAGGCCCCGGTATCGTATCGGCTCTTACCGTTTCCGTCTACGCAGCTTCCTAGTTTGCTTGCTCCATGACTCGCGGTGAGTTTCCATTTTTTCCTGTTCGCAATCAGGGGCGGTTCCAGCTCTTCGAGCTCGGCTTCTGTCCAAGGCAGCAGGCGGTCGCCCGATTCCTTGCGGATGCCAGCCACGAACTCCTTGGTGATCGGACCGCCCTTGTTCCCAAAGCTATTTCTGACATAAGTCGTGATGGCGGCGATCCATTCGTCATCGTTGGCCCCCAAAGGTAGCATTTGTCCAGGGTATTTCTTGCCATCAAGTTCGCCCGTTTGGCCATGGAGGACGGTTCGTACGAGGCTGCCTCCGGAACCGAGCACGCGGGGCGAACCGGGGAGGGGGGGGCCCAAGGTCACTCCGGGTTGACCGACCATGGGAGTGCCTTTGCCATCACCGCCGTGGCAGGCAAAGCAGAGCTGTTTGTAGATTACCCCCCCTTGTTCCATTTGCTTACCGAAATGTGCATCTTTTTTACGTTGCTCAGCTAAACGAGCACGCTCCTGAGCGAGCTTTACGCGATTTCCGGCAATGCTCCTTAAAATGGGCTTGTCGCTATGTTTCTCAATAAAGTTGTCCTGTATGCCCGCAAGAATCTCGGAGTTCGTTGCTCCGCTGTAGGCAATCGAATTTATGGTTTGAAGGACAACGTCGGCATGGGATTCCTTTTCCAGTCCTTGGAATGCGGCAATAAGAGCTTTGTTTTCCAGAGAGAGAAAGGGTTCGCTTACCCGAACCGCCGTCATCCGCACGCGATGGTCGCTGTCGGACAGCTTCTCGACGAGTAATTTGGGATCTACCGCCTCAAGACCCTCCAAAGTCCATAGAGCATGGACTCGACCGAGGGCGGATTTGCTTTCGCGAGCGATTTTTTCGAGGGCGGAAACCACAGACTTTCCGTCTTTACGCAGGATGATGAGCTTTTGGGCAGTGTCGCGCCACCAACCGTTGGGGTGGGAGAGGTGCGCTACCAGCTCGGCGGTCGACTGCTTGAGCATGCTCGGCTGAGGCCCCGGTTTGTGATCCTTGTGTACGAGACGATAGATACGACCCTTACCGACGTTTTTGTCGATGCCCCATTTATCAATCACACCGCGAAGATAGCTTCCCTTTCGCGTCCAATTGCCTTGTTGGATTATGCCGCGATGCATATCAATGAAGAACATGGTGCCGTCTGGAGCAGTTTCTGCTCCCAGTGGCCGAAAGTTTATGTCCTTCGAACGCATGAACTCAATGCCCGGGTCAGCATTGCTGAGCACGGTCAAGCCGTCCCTACGCTCGACCTTCGCTCGGCGAATCAAACGGCCCACGGGCTCGGGGATAAAAAGGTTGCCGTGTAGTTCTTTTGGTAGTCGATCTCCACGATAGACACCTTGACCCGCACAACCCGTAAAGGCGTTCAGCCCCCCGTTCGGACCAACTCTACGACGACCTCCCTGCACATCGGGAACGGGTGCGATGGGATAGACCCGACGGAAATCGGAAGCCGTCTGACCCGGAACATCAAACATTCCGTAGATTGGTGGTTGCTGAAAAAAGAAGGCCGGGTTCTCCCCGCCACCGGTGGAATAGTAAAGTCGCCCGTCATCATCCTGTGTCAGGCCCCATTGACCTCCGCCGCGAGGGAGACGCTGAGTCTTGAATTCACCACCAGTGTAACGGTAACGGACGTTTTGGTAGGTGATGTAAATCCAGTTGTCCAAGTTCCATATGAGCCCACTGGGTTGGTGCTCCATATTCCCGCCGCGACCACCGCCTTGAAAGACCTTGACCTTTTCGTCAGCCACGCCGTCGCCATCGGTGTCACGATAATTCCAGAGGTCCAGAGTGTTTGTAATGCCTACCATCACACGATCGTCCAGAGGCAGTACCATTCGGGGAAGAAGCAGGTTGTCGATGAAAACGGTGCTTTTGTCAAAAGTACCGTCACCATTTGTGTCCTCGTGTCGAGAAATGCGGCTCTTGGGTTCCTGTTCCCCAGTGGCATCGGCAGTTTGCATGTAAGTTCGCATCTCGACGACGTAAAGCACTCCGTTGCCGTCCCAAGCCATCGCCACCGGTTCCTCCACCTGCGGCTCGCTGAGCACGAGCTCAAGGGAATAGCCCTCCGGCAACTCGATGGACTTCAGGGCGTCCTCCTTGGACAGAAAGCCGCGTTGATAGATTTCGTCTCCCGGAACCGCCGAAAGGATGAGAACTGAGACGGAAAAAAACAGCGAAAGGAAAAGAGTGAAAAAATTCATGAAGAGAGAGAAAAATTGTTGAAACGATTTAGGAATCTGATCCTTACCATGAACGCCCCCCGGAGCAAGTCGAACAAGTCGACCGAGACAAACTTTGATCGACAATCCCGGACTTCAAACCTTTTGATCTCGCCCCAAAAGCCAAAACGAGAATGCTCCAAAACAATGAAGTTATCACCGATTTTTTTTCTCATGGCGTGGGGAAGCTCGATCCTTTCGGCCACCAAGCCGAATTTCGTGTTCTTGTTGGGCGACGACATTAACCGCGACAGTATAGGTTGCTACGGCAGCTTGGACTGCCCCACCCCGCACATCGACAAGATGGCTGCCGACGGCGTCAAGTTCAACAAGGCCTACACCTCAGTCGCCATGTGTTCTCCCTTCCGACAAGAGCTCTATAGCGGACGTACAGCCTGGCGTACCAAAGCCTTTCTCAATCATACTTTCTCCGTTCCCGCCACCGAGAGTCTACCCCAGTACTTAAAGCCCCTCGGCTATCGCGTGGCCCTCGC
>CAZXKR010000262.1:0-2948 GCA_964641305.1 uncultured Puniceicoccaceae bacterium
TTCAAAACAATCTTAAGCAGCCTCAAGGGACGCGGTTACCGCAAGTATATCAAGCGGTGCGTTCCGATAGTTAAAGAAATCAACTCTCTGGAGGAAGAGTACCAAAATCTTTCCGACGACGAACTTCGCGCCAAAACTCCGGAGTTCATGGAGCGTTTCCAAAAGGGAGAAACCTTGGAGCAACTTCTTCCCGAGGCGTTTGCCGTAGTGAAGAATTGCGCGCGCCGCATGTGCGGAAGTTCCATTATGGTCTGTGATCAACCGTTGGACTGGGAAATGGTCCACTATGACGTTCAGTTGATTGGTGGAATGGCTCTTCACGATCGCCATATCGCTGAAATGGCAACGGGGGAGGGGAAAACTCTAGTTTCTACCTGCCCATTATACCTGAATGCTCTTTCTGGCCAAAACTGCCAACTCGTTACGGTGAATGATTATCTGGCCCGTAGAGATTCTCACTGGATGGGAGCCCTGTTCGAGTGGTTGGGGCTTACCGTGGGTTGCATCCAGAACGGCATGGACCCGTCTATGCGCAGGGACATGTATTCCAGGCACATCACCTACGGAACTGCCTCCGAATTCGGTTTCGACTACTTGCGAGACAATGGAATGGCCACTTGCAAAGAGGACCAAGTGCAGACCGACTATTATTTCTGCATCATTGATGAGGCCGATTCCATTCTTGTGGATGAGGCGCGCACACCCTTGATCATTTCCGGGCCTATGCGGGAAGATCGCCCTCTTCCATTCATGGAGATGAAGCCGTTGGTGGTGAAACTATTCGATACCCAAATCCGTGAGTGCAACAATCTGGTATCCGAAGCCAAGCGAGCCTTGGAAGACGCAAACCTTTCCGAAGAAGACGCCGACGAGCATATAGCCAGGCTCTACAAAGTGAAAAAAGGAATGCCTTCCAACAAGCATTTGCTTCGCATGATGGAGGTCGCTCACATTCGCAAGAAGTTCGAGAAGTTCGACCTTGATATGAACTCGGATTACAACAAGGAACGCGCGCACAGCCTGAAGGAGGAGCTATTCTACGTAATCGATGAAAAGAACCAACAGGCCGACCTTACGGAAAAAGGACGCAACCTCATTAATCCGACCGATCCCGATGGATTCGTGATCCCGGATTTGGCTACCCTCTATGTCGAAATCGACCGCGAACCCGATGCCGACGACGACGAGAAACGCCGGCGAAAAGAAGAGGTCGAGGATGACTTTCAGTTCAAGAGTGAACGCATCCACACACTCTCTCAACTACTGAGAGCCTACGGCCTCTACGAGAAGAACAAGGAATACGTGGTCCAAGGAGGAAAGGTGATGATCGTCGACGAGAACACGGGGCGCCTCATGCCAGGCAGACGATGGAGCAACGGTCTCCACCAAGCCGTAGAGGCCAAGGAAGGGGTGATGATTGAGAAGGAGACCAAAACCTACGCGACCATCACCATCCAGAATTACTTCAGGATGTATGAAAAGCTCGCAGGGATGACGGGTACGGCAGAGACAGAAGCCGGAGAATTTCACGACATTTATCGCCTTGGAGTCATGGTCATCCCGACGCATAGGCCCTGTGTAAGGGATGATTTGAACGACCTCATGTTCAAGGGTCGCAGGCAAAAGTACAATCAGGTAATCGAGGATATACAGGAAGCCCACGCCAAAGAGCAACCGGTCTTGGTGGGGACGGCTTCAGTCGAATCATCCGAAGTACTTAGCAGGATGCTCAAGCGGGCCAACGTCAGGCACACTGTGCTCAACGCAAAGTTTCACGAAAGGGAAGCCGAAATTGTTGCCGAGGCAGGGCAAAGAGGGTCGGTCACCATCGCCACCAACATGGCCGGGCGTGGTACCGACATCAAACTGGAAGATGGAGTAAAGGAACTGGGCGGACTCCTCGTCCTAGGCACCGAAAGACATGAATCTCGTCGTACCGACAGGCAGTTGCGCGGTCGATGCGCCCGTCAGGGCGATCCAGGCATGTCTCGTTTTTACGTATCCCTGGAAGATGATCTCATGCGCCTGTTCGCCAACCAGGGAGCCTTGTCGAAAATGCTCGAAAAGAGCTTTGGTGACGACGAGATGCTGGAACACGGCACTCTCGACTGGTCCATCCAGAACGCCCAGAAGAAAGTGGAGCAGCAAAACTACTCCATTCGCAAGCGCCTTTTGCAGTACGACGACGTGCTGAACCGTCAGCGGGAAATCGTCTATTCCATCCGAAACGACGTCATCAAGGAGGAAGAACCCAGCAAAATTCTGTTTGAGCTCGTGGAAGAGGAAATCGACACTCGGCTCGATACCGTCTCCCCTAACGAGTTCAAGGCGAACAGCCAAGACGAAGCTCCCGAACTGGAATCCTTTCTCGCCACTTGGGTCAACGTCACTTTCCCGCTCTCGGTAAAACCGGATGATATTCTCGGTAAGCAACCTGAGGAAATCAAGGATTTCATTCTTGAGAAAATCAACGCTGCCTACGCTGCCAAGCGCGCATTGGAAAACCCCGACTCCGTGGTCGGACTCGAACGTTACGTCGTCGTAAACGCCACCGACGTGCACTGGCAGGATCACCTTACGGAAATGGAAGAGCTTCGCCGGAGCGTCGGTCTCCGAGGTTATGGGCAAAAAGATCCACTCAGCGAATACAAGAACGAAGCATTTCGCGCATTCGATGAAATGATGGGCGCGATGCGTTCCGATGTTTGTTCGGGCATTTTTCGTTCCTCGACCAATGTCGCCGCCTTTGAAAACATGCTCGCCACTCTCAGTGACGTTGCCAAGACCACGGGTCCGGAAAGTACTGGCGGAGGAAGTTTTTCGGGGAGTGCTCCAGTCGCCGCCCCACAAGGAGCTCTAGGTGGAGATGCGCCGGAATTGCCTTCCGAATCGGAAATGCCTCGCGTTGCCGTGCCGGTTGTACGCGACGCACCCAAGGTCGGTCGCAA
>CAZXKR010000263.1:0-2907 GCA_964641305.1 uncultured Puniceicoccaceae bacterium
GGAATCATGAGCAAGGGCCACTGCTCCGTTGGCCAAATAGCAAGGCAAGCTCCTGCTCCGATTGATAAGACTGCGGCGAAAACAGTCACTTGGTTTGCCGTGACGCCAAGATTTACCAAACTTCTCGTGATCGGTCGCAATAGACCTTGGAACTTTGGCTTTAGGTCGTAAATGCTCGGCATGGTCTACAATGTTTTAATAAGTTTCCTTTTAATGCAAGCGATATAATTGACTTCTTTATTTCTCGGATTGGGTACTTTCTTTCGATGTTTGATTGTCGCCGACTGTGGTTCCGAATACTTTGTTTCTGAAAGCTTGGGCGCAGGAGCGAAAAAAGAGTAATAGGTGCAGGCAAGTGGGCAGTGCGGCGGATACGCCCATGATGATTCCAAAGTAGATGTTCTTGGCGTTTTCGCGTCCCGTGGGATCCTGCAGGGCTTGGACGGCCCGAGTGGTGTACTTGTCGCCTCGGAGCGTCAGTTCCTCCGGCACGGTCTCGAACAGGCTTATGAACCAACCGCCCGCAGTGAAGACGAAGAGCACCCAGAAAGTTGCGATCACCGCGATTACCAAGTCCAGCGACAGGTGCATGACGTATTCCGAAGTTTTTTTGGCAGCGAGAGCTCGGCGAATTATCCAAATCGTGACGAAAAAGGAGAGACTGTCGAACAGGGCGCCTAAAATGCCTACCGGAAACTGGAGTTTGACATAGTGAGCTGCTTCGTGGGTAAGCATATATTGCGGGAAGGCGGTGAGTATACCCCACCAATAGCAACCCACGTTCAGGGCAACGAAGAACAGAAATAGAAGCGGAAAGAATATCCTTAGCGGGCCGCGTCGTCGTTCGTAGATGTCGAGTATCGTGTGTAGTGAATCTCGCCAAATTGCGATGATGCGGGCCATGATCGATTCGGAATTATTCGATCCCGACGTGCCGTTCCTCCTCGACGGAGGTTTCGCAGGCTTCGATTATTTTCATGCAAGTTACCGCATCGTCCAAAGTGGAAAGTGGCTCTTCACCAAGCCCGACTACTCTTTCTATGAAATGCTTGCCTGTTGCCCGGATGGTATAGGGATAGGCGGAATAGGTTTGCGAATGGACTACGGCGGGAGTGTTTTCCACCCAGTCTCTGTAGCTGTAGCGAGTGGCGCCCTTGGTGCCAATCACCTTGATCATGAAGGTCCAAGGGTCACCCGCATGGTCGTCTGCGGCGAAACTGGCGCAAAGGTGGGAGAGGGCCCCGTTCTTCATTTTTAAAGTGGCCATGGCAATGTTTTCCTGTGGTACCGAGCCGTCGTTGACAGTGGCTTTCATACAGGAAACCTTTTCCGGTTCTCCCACTGCATAGAGAGTGCAGTATGCATGGTGAGTGAGGATTTGTCGAATGACGCCCGGATATCGTGCAGCCACTTCTTCAGGGTGGTGGATGTTGTAAAGAACGTATACGGCGACCAAGTCGCCAAGTTTGCCACTTTCAATCAGGTCCTTGGCCCGCATTACGCTTGGCTCGTATATGTAGTTGTGTACGGGCGCGATCTTTACGCCTTTGGCGGTTGCCGCTTCCTTCATCTCGAGGATTTCTTCAATGGTGATGGCGGTCGGCTTTTCCACGAGTACGTGGCAACCACGTTCGATTGCCATCAGGGCATACTCGTGATGCGTTTCCATATTCGTGAGAACATAGACCACATCCACGGCCTCCATAAGCGCTTCGGGAGAGTCGAACACTTGGCAGCCGAACAAGTCGGCCTTCTCGTCGGCCCGTGCCCGAGTGCGGTTCCAAATGCCGACCAACTCGGCTCCGCGCGTTTCCTTGACGCCCTCGGCGTGCAACAGCGAGATATCTCCCGCACCAATGAATCCTACCTTTGTCATAATGGAACTTTCATTTTGTAAAACGTTAGCCATAACGGCTTTTCTCGTCAAAGGAAGGAAACTCTTTTGTCTTTCCACTCTCCTTCCATCGCGCATCGTGCAAATGACATGAGTGAAAAGGAACTCAAAACTTTGCGAGTCAGGCGATTTTGCCTGCGGCTCTTTATCGGCGTTTTCGTGTTGCTCGTATGCGGCTTGTCGATCCTATGGTGGAGGTTGCAGCCATTATTCGAGTATATTCTTGAGGATGAGGCGAGCGAGGTCGGTTTTCATGAACCGACAGTCGTTATCGAGCAAATCGAACTTTCCTCCAAGAGTTCTTCCATTACGGGGCTTCGCTTGTCGGACGATAAAACGGACCTGACGTTGGCCAAGTTGGCGGTTACCTACAATTTGGATGAAATTCTCGATGGAGTGGTCGAAGAGCTGGAATTGTTCGACCTTCGCCTTGCATTGGATATGCAAGCGTGGGTCGACGAGTTGGCCGAACCTTCCTTAACCGATGAAACCATCGAGGAACAAATTCGTTTGTTTTTGGAGCAACCCGCCTTCCGGTATCTCCAACTTCATGACGCGAACGTTACCGTTAATCATGGAGATTCTCAAGGTCGTGCTTGGATCGATGCCCTGCTCTCGGCAGGATCGAGCGCAATCAGCCTAGACCTCAACGGTTCTATCGGGAAAGCGCCCGTTGCCGTTCAGACCAACTTGGTGACTGATGGAAACGTCACTTCTTTGAGTTCTCATTTTAGTTTTGCCGACCTAGTCGCCTTGAAAAAGGCAATTAGTGCGTGGTCATTGCCATACGAGCTTGATGAATTTTCTCTTTATGGCGGTTTCGCCGAGATCGAAGGCGAAGCAGAGATACTTGGCGATACGCTCGTCTCTCCGTCCTTCGACCTAAATGCCGGCGATCTTTCTCTTGCGGGACTGGGGCAGACTCTGCGAATTCCTCACTTTTTGATGTCCGCTGCGGAAACCGGCGACGGGACTTGGAGGATAGACGCAAATGGGACGACCGAGGCAAACGC
>CAZXKR010000264.1:0-2901 GCA_964641305.1 uncultured Puniceicoccaceae bacterium
GAAGTTCGACGATCTTTTCATCCTCGAACAAGGGGGTCTTCCACTTGGTAAGAGTAGATTCGGGGTCGTCCCAAAGGATATCCATGCCTGCCCAACCACCTCTCGGTTTCCCCTTGTTGTCGGGATGGTTCATGTCGTTGGAATACGGAATGCCGAAGTAAGTGTCGAAGCCGTTGGAAGTAGGCAGCACTTGCTTGTGATGACCTAGATGCCACTTACCGAAACAAGCGGTGGCATAGCCTTGGCCCTTCAGGTGATCGGCAATGGTGTGTTCCTTGGGGTTGAGCCCCTTGGTGGAAGAGGGAAACAAGACGTGCTGGTGCATGCCGACGCGCTTGGGGTAGCATCCCGTGAGCAAGGCGGCCCGGGATGGCGTGCAAACCGGGGAGGCCACCATGAAACTGGTGAACTTCCGGCCTTCCTTGGCGATGCGGTCGATGTTCGGGGTATCGATTGTCTTGGAACCGAAACAGCTTAGGTCGCCATAGCCTTGGTCATCGGCAAAGATGATGATGAAATTGGGCTTGGCCGCCTGCAAAGCGACCGAAACAAAAAGCAAAGTGGTCAGCGCCAAGGATGTATGAACGTTCTTGAGTTTCATGAGAGCAGTCTAGTGGTGGGTTGTATTACTGTTATTTGAGAATTGATTGGTTATTTTGCTCCGATTGCCAGACGCTTGACCAGCTTATCGTTTTCGTAAAACTCGACCGCCTGATATTTTCCCTTGGGTATCGAGATGATCAACGGGCATGCGAAACTGGCTGAGTCGCTTTTCTTGCTCGTCGTTTGAAACCGCAAACGTACAACTCCTTCCTCTTCGGTCACGGAGGAAACCTCGTAGGTACAAAAGGCCTTGCCCCGCCTGATGGCGGACAATACCAACTGGGTCTTAAGAGCACCGGAAGCGAGACGGGGAGATTTGTCCCCGATTACGAAAGCGACGCCAAAGACTTGGTCGAATTGCTTTTGGTTATCCAAGGCCACGAAGGAAGTGGGTGCATCCGGCTCGAATTTATTGGAAACAAAATAACCCGAGTAGGTTTTGAACTCAAGCTTGGTCGAGGTCTCGGCCAATACAGCGTTCATGAAGAGACCCAAGATGAACAACAGCGACATGGGTGAGGCAGGAAAATTCATAGCTGTAATTAGTTAGCGATTTGGGTCGTTTGCTTTCGAGGAATGATTACTTGGCTGTCAGAGTGACGGAGGTAGCAGTGTAGGCGATGGAGTAGCTTTGTCCCGCAAGGGATATCCTGTCATTGTCGAAACGTCCGGAGATTGATTCTGCCTTCAGGACGGTGAGACTTTCGCCACTCTTTGCCTTGCCCACCTCAGCCAAGCTCAGTTTACCGGAGAGCTGGGCGGGGCCATCCACAACCAAGGGTTTGCCCAAGCTCAGAGACAAGGTGCCGTTTGAGTAAAGGGCGGCGTTCACGGTCCCATGCCCGATCAAGGCACCTCCGGCTTGGATATCCAGCCAGCGCAAAGAGCTCACCGAACCGCCTTGGAGAATCAAGCGACCCTTGTTGCCGACCCGCAGTTCATTGCGAGCACTGACCTCCACCCTGGGCTGAACCGTGAGGCTGCCGTTGAGAGCAAGTCCAAGAAATTCCGAGTCCTTGGCCGCCACGGCCGAACCTTGGGAAATTTCAGCGCACCAGTGGGCTTTCGGGGAGCCGCTCTCCTGAGTATAGGTGATACCGGCGTTGAGGTAAACGTAATCACTCCAGTTGAGGGGAGTTGCGATGGAGGCATCCTTTGTTCCCTGCCAGGAATGATAGGTGTTGGCAAAGCCCGCCGCCTCATCAACGCGCTCACCTGTGAGTAAAGCATTGAGCTCCTTTACCAACTTTGGATGCTTCGAGGCTATGTTGTTTTTCTCAGCCATATCGACTTGGAGGTCGTAGAGCTGAACTTTCCCGGGATCCTTTGCGACTCCGGGTTTCTTGGGTCGCTTCTTGTTTTTGGTACCCGGTTTGGCGGCCTTGGCGTTGGCCCGAGAACGGATCAGTTTGTAGCGCCCACGGATGATGGAAGCTTGGCCACCCGCCTCGTGAATCAGGAATTCGCGAAGCCGTTGCTCCCCCTCTCCCGTCAAGGTGGGGGCTATGGAAACGCCACTCAAGCCTAGGGGAACAGGCGCTCCTGCCAATTCGCAAAAAGTGGGAAGCAGATCGGAGCAATCAATGACCAAGTCAGTACTCGTTCCGGTCTTCAGTTTTGAGCTGGCAGTAATCTTGGCCGGCCAACGCATGATGGTCGGAACGCGAATGCCTCCCTCGTAAATGCTTCCCTTGGAACCCAGCAAGCCGCCGTTCGCATCAAGTTCCTCCCGGTTACTGCCCCTCGGCCCACCGTTATCGGATTGAAAGACAACCAGGGTGTCATGGGCAACCGAATCGGATTTGTCCCCGTCTCCATTCGGATCCTCCAAGGCATCGATCAAGTTGCCGAAGTGGGCATCGATACGGGTGACCATGGCGCACCATTGCCTGGACTGATCGGACAGGTTTTGAAAGTAGGGCTTGTCCTTGTAAGCCTGATTCCAATTGGGGAGCTTTTGGACTTCCTTGAAGGGAGCATGGGGGATTTGTGCCGCAAACAAGCCAAAGAATGGTTTCTTGGTCTCCTTGTAACGGATCGCTTGCGCGCGTACGAAGTCGAGAGCGGCAAAAGCATAGACGTCGTCGCAATAGGCGACCTTCGGATAATCCGGATGATTCTGCGAAGCCGGATAATTCGGGTATGCCTTGTTGTTCGCATACTTCGCCAAGCTGTTGGGCCTTAACTCCAGACCGGCTTTCGCTCCGGGTTTGGCGGGAGCATTCCAGAGGGTGGGCTGAAAGAAGGTATGAGCCCGGACGTGATGCAACTCGGCCACCACGAATTGATAACCGTGAG
>CAZXKR010000265.1:0-1580 GCA_964641305.1 uncultured Puniceicoccaceae bacterium
GCATGGTCGGCCGATTCCAAGACGCACGTCTCTTCCATGTCTTCCGGTGACTTTCGGTCCAACGAGAAGTCGGTCACGATCGAGAATCCCACCGAGGCCAAGATCGTCTTCATCGCCGCGGACGGCGCCGAGACCGTGCTCAAGGAGTCCGTGCCACTTCAGGCGGGCGAAATCTTCGACGCCACCTTCATGAGCAAGAAAGCTCTCGTTTCCTTTTTGGAGGAACAAGTCGCCGACGCCAAGGAGCAGGGCGTTCTCTTCTCCCTTCACATGAAGGCGACCATGATGAAGGTGTCCGACCCCATCATCTTCGGGCACGGCGTAGAGGCTTTCTTTCGTCCGGTGTTCGACAAGCACGCCGATGCGATCGCCGAGCTCGACGTGAACGTGAAAAACGGCTTCGGCGACCTCTTGGCCAAGATCGAGTCTCTTCCCGCAGACGAAAAGGCGGAGATCGAGGCGACCATACGGGATTGCTATGAAAACGGCCCCGACGTCGCCATGGTCAATTCCGACAACGGCATCACCAACCTTCACGTCCCCTCCGACGTCATCATCGACGCATCCATGCCCGCGATGATTCGCACCTCCGGGCAAATGTGGAACGCCGAGGGCAACCCGCAAGACGCCAAGACCGTGATTCCCGACAGCTCCTACGCCGGCGTCTACGCCGCCACCATCGACTTCTGCAAGGAACACGGCGCTTTCGATCCCACGACTATGGGCACCGT
This sequence comes from uncultured Puniceicoccaceae bacterium, assembly GCA_964641305.1. Taxonomy (GTDB): domain Bacteria; phylum Verrucomicrobiota; class Verrucomicrobiia; order Opitutales; family Seribacteraceae. The sequence continues at coordinate 732 of CAZXKR010000265.1, forward strand.
TCCCAACGTCGGGCTCATGGCTCAAAAGGCGGAAGAATACGGTTCGCACGACAAAACCTTTGAAATTCCGTCCGACGGCACGGTTCGCGTTCTCGATTCGAGCGGAAACGTTCTCACCGAACATGCCGTGGAGGCGCGCGACGTCTGGCGTGCTTGTCAGGCAAAGGACGCTCCCATCCGCAACTGGGTCGAGCTTGCGGTCTCTCGCGCTCGGGCCACGGGAAGTCCCGCCGTTTTCTGGCTCGACGAGAATCGCGCTCACGACGCCGAGCTAATCAAGAAAGTGGAAAGATACCTAGGCGATCACGATACCGACGGGCTCGACCTGCGAATCCTCGCTCCCGCCGATGCCACCAAGTTCACCCTCGCTCGCTCCAAGGCGGGCGAAGACACCATATCGGTGACCGGAAACGTTCTTCGAGACTACCTGACCGACCTTTTTCCCATTCTCGAAGTGGGTACCTCCGCCAAGATGCTTTCCATCGTCCCCCTGATGAACGGGGGCGGCCTGTTCGAGACCGGGGCAGGGGGGTCCGCCCCCAAGCACGTTCAGCAGATGGAAAAGGAAAACCACCTCCGTTGGGATTCCCTCGGGGAATTTCTAGCGCTGGCCGTTTCCTTCGAACACCTCGCCGCGACGAACGACAACCCCAAGGCCGCAGTTCTCGGCCGAACCTTGGACGACGCCACCGATCTCTTCCTGCGGAACGACAAGTCCCCCTCTCGCAAGGTTCACGAGCTCGACAACCGAGGCAGCCACTTCTACTTGGCCCTCTATTGGGCGCAGGCTCTCGCCGAACAGACGGACGACGCGGATCTCCAAGCCGCCTTCGCCCCCGTCGCCGCCGA
>CAZXKR010000265.1:1680-2847 GCA_964641305.1 uncultured Puniceicoccaceae bacterium
GGAGAGGGGACGTTGATCACCGACCCTCTTTGGTAGGTCAAGCGTCCGGTGGTCTGATCTATGCGGTGGGCGGCGATGGTGTTGGAATCGGCGCCTGCGGCCAATAGCCAATCGGCTTTTGGCGTGAGATTGATGTTTCTGGGAAAGGCACCTCGGATGGGTTGAATCTGTTCTACCTTCAGTTTTCCCGTACCCGGCTTGGCATGGTAGAGGGTGACGCTGTCGTGCCCGCGGTTGGAGGAATATACGAATTTGCCGCCGGGATGGACGAGAATCTCGGCGGAGGAATTGAAACTTTCGGCGGCTTTTGCTTCCTCGCTGAGAGCCGGTGTGGTGGTCAGGGCTTTGGCCAAACCATTCTTGGAGTCCCAAGCGAAGGTCGTTACGGATAGGCTGAGCTCGTTGAGCAGGTATATGAATTTCCCGTCTATGGAAAAGCGCATGTGACGGGGACCTCCTCCGGGAACGGATTCACCCAGTGCATGAGGGGTCATACCTGTTTGCTCTGCATTAACTTTGTATATGACGATTTGATCCAGACCGAGGTCGGGCACTAAGGCGAATTTGCCGTCCGGGGAGAAGCCGCACCAGTGAGGATGGGGAGAATCCTGCCGACGTTGCACCACCTTGGATCCGCCTGTGTGTTCGTGGATTGTGGGTTCGCCCAAATTTCCTTTGGCGTCGAGTGGGAAAAAGGCGGTGGAACCGCCTCCGTACTGCGCGGTGAGAAGAAACTTCCCGCTGGGATGTACCGCAATGTGAGCGCCGCCTCCGTCGGGGCAGACCATGCGGGTGAATTCCTTTAGCTCTCCGCCGGGCGACCTTTGGTAGCCCACGGTTCCCGCTTTTCCATCCCAACGTCCCAGGGAGTAGAGAATCTTTCCATTGGGGTGGTGAGCGAGGAATCCGGGTGAACCGATCTTGGCCGCGAGTTTGGCGGGTGAGAATTTTCCGTTATCCGGATTGAAGGTGGCGTGGTAGATGCCTTCCGCTCCGCGCCCCCCCGTACCGAAGAAAACCTCAATAGGCTTGGCGAACGATAGGGGTCCGATGGCAAAAAAGAAGGTGATTGCGGTAGCTTGTCGTAGAAGTTTCATAAGTTTGCCACGGATAATGCGGACTAGTCGGCCTTGTCAATTTGGATTTGAAGGTAATTCTTGATCTTCT
>CAZXKR010000266.1:0-2841 GCA_964641305.1 uncultured Puniceicoccaceae bacterium
CCGAGGCAAAGACTCTCCATACGGCAAACGTATTGGCCGAATACTTGGATAACGACGAGGACGGCAACGTCGACCAACCGGAAGTGCTGGCTGCCTTAAAAGGAAGTTCAAACGCCCAAATAGCGACAATGGTACTGTTCGCTTCCGAGCAGGAACAGGAGAGAAAGCAAAGTGCATTCGAGTCATTCGAAAATTCCATCACACGAGCTCAGAACCTTTTTGAGAACGAGATTTTCGAGAACGGCAGCAATGGCAGTGATCGGGATGCCACCCTCGAGGAAGTACTCCACCTCGTAACCGACAAGGGATGGGACGAAGCGTTTCCTGCCATCTGGGGAGAAAAGGTCGGCAGTAGTATCGCCTTGGCCATGGACACGGCCAGAGGAGGACATTATGAAACAATCCCTTCTTCGTATCCTCCAAGTGCGTGGTATTCCTATTACGATGACACGGCCGATTACGGAACCCAAATCACTGAGTACGTCTTCTGGGCGACCACTACCTATCTCGGCGGACAGGATTGGCCCGGACGCATTCATGACGATTATACGGGCGAGTGGAAGCCTTACACAAGAAGCATGCTCGAGTCCACCGATCCGGCAGTCGTTACCTTGCTCACTTCCTCCGACTACAAGTTCCCCATCTCGAGACTGCCTGACGGGAACTACTCGCCGAGTTCGAACTCAGTGGTATCTTCCGATCTCGGTGCCTACATTCGTTCGGATGTCACGACCGACGCTTCTTCGGGATGGAAGCAAAGTTCATGGTTCGGTAACTTTTATGATTCCGGTTCGAACTGGATTTACCACGAAAACTTAGGTTGGCTTTATCCCGTGGACTCGGGAGTAGATGCCACATGGTTGTATCACCCCGATCTCAAGTGGATGTGGACGAAGAAAGAGTCTTTTCCATGGTTGTATCTACATAACCTTCAAGGCTGGCGATACTTTAGCTCCACTAGAGGATTCTATGATTATTCAACTTCGGAATGGATACCCTTTGCCACTCTCTCGGGCGAATCCTCGAACACTTCCGAGGCTGGTTCCGGCAGTTCCACGGGTTTGGATTCAACCTCATCTTCATTCTCGATTGAGCGAGTTGAGCTCTCTCCCGGTTTGATTTCCTACTTTGAGGCCAACTCCTCCGATTCATCGGGTTGGACCAAGGTTGCCGAGGAATCGGAATCTTCCGCTTCCGGAAATCTCTCTTTTTTGCAGGGCGACTCCTCCTTCGAACGAAGGGCTCGACTTATTTTAGCCAATTATCGTTCACAAGTTGCCGGTGGAGGTCCCGAGACCCTTACCATTAATGGTCAGCCCGCTGCCAATATTCTGACAATTGAAAAGGATACGACCAATGATCAAATGGTAGTCACGGGCAACGGCGTTCCAAACTATGTTCCCACCTTACTTGGCCTTGACGTGTCAAATGGATGGAACAGCGCCGTCAACGGCGGTTTCCAAAGTCTTAAGCTGAGCGAGGAGAATCTTGGGGCAAGCGGAGGCAACAATCCCAACCAAGTCGTCGTTGCCGAGGAAACTTTCCGTATTCCTTTGAGTCCGGTCAACAATTCAACCGCGACCGACACTTCTTTGGGGACGGTCGGAGTCGCGCTCAACGGTATTCCCGTTTATAACCCTTTCGAGGACGCTCAGGAGACCGCCGCCTACGGGCGCATCTTTTCCAGTTGCTGTGGGCACCCTCAGCGTAACGGCGTCTACCATTACCATAAATATCCCACTTGCCTACGCCTCATCAAGAATGACTGGAAGTCTGAAAAAGAGAAGTGCGACGAGATCGATGCTTTACTCGTGGCAAATGGTCATTCTCCACTAATTGGCTTCGCCGTTGACGGTTGGCCCATTTACGGTCCTGTCGGTTGGATAAGCGCCGAAGACAAGACAGGAGTTATCCTTGCAAGCAGTTACACGGGAGCGAACGATTCAGCGGGAAACCCCGAATACGTCGAAGGTAGTGGGGATTTGGACGAATGCAACGGTTTGGTTTCGCCAACTCCTGAATTTCCCGAGGGTATCTACCACTACGTCATGAGCATCGAAGCGGATTCGGATGGTACAGTGCTTCGCTACCTCAATCCGCATTTCGGATACGACGTACGAAATACTCTTAACAAACACAACCTGCTGCCTCTTTCTTGGTCTGACGATTCTGCTTATCTGGCAGCTCTCAAGTCCGGTTTTACCGTCAACGGCGTTTCCATTGCGGGATCGGACAACTACAGTACCTTCGTAAAGTTTATAGAAGGCATGCAGGCTACCTTAAATGCTAACGCCATGGCCGCAGTAGCTTCGGAATTTGAAACGATGCAAATCGCCTATCCGTTTACGATAAGAAAATATCGTGGAACCCCCTCCGCCTCCGGAGTGTCCGGAGCCGGTGAATCCACGGCAAATTCGGGAGGTGGCAATAACGCGCAGGGAAATGGAGTCGCATCAATTTCTCCTTCTGCGGGAAGTGTGGGAAACTCCGTTTCCGTAACCATTACTCTCGACGCCAATACTCAACCTCCCTTGCCGCCCTCAAACGTGGCGCCTAGTTCGGTTCAGGTCGGGGGCATTGCGTTGACGGGGGTCGTAAGGTCAAATACAACGACCCTTACCGGTAGCTTGGCCATTCCGTCGAGTTCTGTAACTGGTTCTCAAGACGTTGTGGTTACTTTCACTACTCCTCATGGGAACATACAGCTCAACGGAGCCGGGCTATTCTCATTCCAGTAGCGCTGTCTTATTTTCCGAGGCAGAACAAGTGTTTCTCGCCACGTACAAGTAGGCGATTCATGACTGGGACGGGCGAGGCGATTACGCGTTCGCCCATGTCGTT
>CAZXKR010000267.1:0-2839 GCA_964641305.1 uncultured Puniceicoccaceae bacterium
TAGAGCTGGTTGATCTTTTTGATCTGGTCGGCGGGGCGTCTCTTGCTGGCGGAACTGGGAAAGGTGTTGCAGAGAATGATCGGCATCTTTGCGTTGTGCTTCTTGAGTTCGGCTATGATGAGCTTCAAGTTCCCGGCGATTACTTCGGGGGATGCTTTTTCCTCGAGGTCGTTCGTGCCGATGAGGATTACCACTCCCTTTGGGTTAAGGGAGAGAACATCTCCCTTCATGCGAATGAGTACTCCGCGCGTGGTGTCGCCGCTGATTCCCCGGTTGGCCACTTTTACTCCCGGGAAACTGTTGCCCATGTTGTCGCCCCAACCTTGTGTGATGGAGTCGCCAAGAAATACAAAAGCTCCCTGGTCTTGTTCAACCTTTTTGGCCCATCCAGTCCGCTTGCGCTCCCATAGATTCTGGAACCAACCATATCGCCGTATGGGGCCTTCGCCGGGTAAACCTTCATCGGTGGCGGGAATGGCAAACTTGGACGCGGCGAACGCGAGATCGGATGAGATCAGGGTTGCCGCCAGCAAAAGTAGGGAAATGCGTGTAAGTTTCATGGTTATCGGTTTCGGTGTTATTCGAGCCTAGGGTTTCGGCTTATATGGTTCGTTGCGTTTTTGTGAAGGGGTTTTGATCGCTTACGGATTCTTCATCGGTACATCGTAAGTTTCAAGAAATGTTTTCCACATTTCCGTGGGGTATTTTCCGGGAATTGGAGATCGGAGGCTCCGGTTTGCCTCAACCTTTAATTCTGACTCACGAGGAGTCTTTTTTCATGTCGATCAAATATTTCACGACGTTTTCTACGTCGAGTTCAGCATCAAACTTAAAGGTGATCATTTTGGCATCGTCCGCGCCAAGCGTAATGATTTGGCTGGCTCGCCCGATTTCCTGTGAGGTTTGGTTTAAGGCTTTGGCTATGAGTTCCCCTTCTACTGCCTCCTCGGAGATGAGGTAGACCGAAACGTCCTTATCAAGAACCTTGGACACGGTCATGGAAAGTTTCTTGGCGGTAAGTTCAGGGCTTAAGTTGACCGGCTTTTCCTTTTCGCCGCATGAAGCAATGCCCAAGACTAACAAGACTAGAACTGAATATTTCTTTAAAATTTCCATTTTACGGGATTGTTGAACAATTCGAAGGGAATACAGTTGTACAAGTTGGCTGAAACTTCAACCATGATATCCAAGCCCAAGAGGTCAAGCTAACATCTGTCGCTGTTCTTGCCTTAGGAAACTGATGGGACTCAGTTTTGCCAGCTGCTTGTCGCGGGACTTCCCCCTAAGTGGATTAGTTTGCTTCATGTGTTCTGTATCGTTTTCCGTTCAGCATTGTTCCGATCCAAGTGTAGCGGATAAAGTAACGGTAGGACAGAAGAAGAATGGTGGTCGTCAAAAAAAACACGAAAATGAATTTAAGGATGCTGGGGAATTCCCAATAAGAGACTAATGCTTGCAGGATTTTGACGAGGGGAAGATGAGCGATGTAAAGCCAGTAGGCAGAATCTGAGACAAAGCGGATCTTTGGGTTCTCGCCCGAAAAGAATTTGCGGAAGACACCCATCAACCCAATAATCATCAGCCAGACGAAGAGAGCCGAACAAAGGGTGATCAGTTCGTAGCGCCACTCGACGTCTTTCCTTTCCATTAAGCCAAGCGCGATCACGAAGACAACCAAAGAGACCAAGATATGTATCGGCCATAAACGACCGATCTTTTTATGGAAGCCTTCGTTGGGAAAGCAGATGGCTCCGTAACCAAAGAATAGGCCGTAGTAGCTCAGTGCTATGAGATCGGGCGTAAGGTTTACCGAGGTCGAAGGACCGAATTCATCCTCCATGAAATATTGGGCCCAGAAGGTAAGGGGAAGAAGCCAAAGCAACCGGAAGGGTGACTCCGCGAGCCATTTGGCTAGGCCGGGCAGTCGGGCGAAGCTCAATAGTTTTGCCAAAAGGACAAAGGCTAAAGTCAGGTAGACCAAATAGTAGAGAAACCATAGATGAAAGGTACCTAATTGACCGTTAATAAAGTAGTTCCTGGTGAACCAATTTCCTTCGTCAAACTCCATTCCTTCCATGCTTGAAAGGTTGGAGCTTTCGTCGGTGACCAGAAGTTTCATCACCTCTTTTCTTCCCTTCTTTACATCGTCCCATGATATTGAAATTTGCAGAAGATTTCGGGCCACCCTTTGGGTTGTCTCGCGACTGTCCATTAGCAAGTCCACGGGACGATTGCCGTCATGGTTTCTCAGCTCCGGGTCGGCGCCATTTTCAAGTAAAACCCGCACGCTTTCCGTCCGCCCGAAAAAGGTCGCGAAATGCAAGGGGGTATTCCCTGCGTTGCCAAGTGAGTTTACCTCTGCCCCCTTGTTGGCAAGGAACTTGACTGTTTCGGATTGCCCCATAGTCGACGCCCATTGAAGCGGTGTTAAGGAATTGTCGTACGTCCCGTCTATGTCGGCACCCTCGCTTAGGAACTTTCCGATCGCCTCTGAATCTCCATGTCTAGCCGCTTGGCCTATGTTGCTGAATTCCTTTTTTTCCTCCTTCTCTGCTTTGTTGATCCAATCGTCGAAGGTTCCTGTGTTTTTTTGTATCGGAAAAATAAAGAGTCCGAATACGAAAAAGGGTAGAACGATGCGTTTGCCACGATGAACAAGCAATCCCCTCGATCCTCTTCCTTGCCAAGCCATCATAGTGAAGAAACCGCTTACGAAGAAAAACAAGGGCATGCGAAAGCCATGAATGAAGGTCATTGGTATCCCATACAGCTCCGACTGGTAAATGTCGTGTATGTTCCATATTGGCCAACCGGTAAAAGAGGCCAAGCCGTGTAAAAC
>CAZXKR010000268.1:0-2839 GCA_964641305.1 uncultured Puniceicoccaceae bacterium
ACGATCCGATCACCACCAAGGATTTTTATTCCCTCGCGGCCTTCTTCGCTGACATTAAGGAAAAGGTACTTGGTCGAAGGGCTCCCAACTTCAAACTTCCATCCGCCACGGCAAGCAAGTGGCTGGCGCCGGTGCAAAAAGCCAACGAGGAGTTGGTCGCAATCAAGAAGCAGCAGGAAGCCTTGGAGAAGGAGTTGTTTTTGAAAGTCTCGAAACTTTCCTACGAAGAACCAAAGCTGGACAAGAAGCCGAAACCCGTCGAAAAGGTATGGATTGAAGACGCTGTTCCAACCGGAGGAAGAGCCCAAGGAGATACGCCATGGAAGTTCGTCAGTAAGCCGGAACCCGTTTTCAGTGGGCAAAAATCCAGTGTTCGGGAGGCTAAAGGAAAGAAACAGCATTTTTTTGATGGAGCCAAACCCACTCTTGATTTGGGAAAAGGTTCCAAGCTTTTCACCTACGTTTATCTCGACACCCTGAATCCGCCCAAGCAAATCATGCTTCAGTTCAATGACGGCAGTTGGGAACACCGCGCATATTGGGGCGAATCTAAAATTGATTGGGGCAAGGAGGGTACGGCCAGCAAGAGAAAGATGGGCCCTCTGCCGGAAACAGGAAAATGGGTGAGGCTGGAAGTGGATCCTGCGCAAGTCGGTCTCAAGGCAGGTTCAAAGTTGAACGGCTGGGCCTTTTCTCAGTTCGACGGGAAGGTCTATTGGGACAAAGCGGGGATCATCACCGTGGTGGATCCTACTAAGGATTCCGCGTTTTCGCTAAAGGTCTGGGCCGGCAAAAATAAGAATGCCAAGGATTTGCCATCTAACGTCCAAGCCGCTCTTAAGATTGCCGAGAACAAAAGAAACGAGGATCAGAAAAAGACCCTTCGCTCCCATTACCTAGCTTATGTCCATCAACCGAGCGCCGGCAAGTTCGCCAAGGAGAAGGACGAACTCGCCAAACTGAAGGCCAGAGAGGAGGCCATGACAAAAGGTTCGGGCGAACGCTCCATGCTCGTTTCCCAATCCACGAATCCACGCATGGTGAAGATACTCCCCAGGGGCAACTGGCTCGACAAGTCCGGAGAAGAAGTCAAACCCGCCATACCGTCTTTCCTAGGTACGCTCGAAACGGGTGACAAGCGAGCCAGTCGAATGGACTTGGCCAAGTGGGTCGTATCCAAGGACAACCCCCTCACCTCCAGAGCATTCGTCAATCGGGCCTGGAAGTTATTCTTTGGGTATGGTCTCTCGCGGCGACTTGACGACCTAGGTGGTCAAGGGGAACCGCCGACGCACCCTGAGCTCCTCGACTACCTTGCGGCCGACTTCCGTGACAACGGATGGGACGTCAAGCGCTTGGTCAAGCTCATGGTCACTTCAGGCGCATACAGGAAATCTTCGGCGGTTTCGGAAAAGCTGCAGGAGCAAGATCCCGCCAATCGCCTGTTCGCTCGCCAAACCCGTTTCCGTTTGGATGCAGAATTCGTGCGAGACACCGCGCTCTCCATAAGTAATCTTCTTTCGCCCAGCATCGGAGGGAAAAGTGTAAAACCATACCAACCCGCGGGGTATTGGCGTCATCTCAATTTCCCCGCCCGCAAGTGGCAACAATCGAAAGGGGACGAGCTTTATCGCCGAAGCCTTTACACTTACGTCTGCCGTAGTTTCCCCCACCCTGCCATGGTCGCCTTCGATGCCCCCAGTCGCGAGGAATGCGTGGCCGAACGTCCACGGTCTAATATTCCTCAGCAAGCTCTTGTTCTTCTTAATGACCCCGTGTTCGTCGAAGCCGCTCGCGTGCTTGCCGAACGTTTGCTCATTGAAGCGAAAGGCAATGACTCCACCCGACTCAATCGAGCCTTTCAATTGGCTCTCACCCGTGAGCCATCGCCCAAGGAGCGTCAAATCCTCACCAAATTGCTGAACGCCCAGCGAGAGCGCTACAAAGCCAATCCTGAAGACGCCAAGAAACTGATCGCCACCGGCTCCAAGCCCGCCCCTGCCAATCAAGAACCTCACGAGCTTGCCGCATGGACAAGCATTTCCAGAGCCCTTCTTAACATTTACGAGACCACTGCTCGATTCTAGTTTCATACTTAAGACTGATTTGCCATGAACCTTCAGACACGACGTTCCTTTCTCAATCAAACCAGCGTAGGTATCGGTTCAGCCGCTCTCGCCTCGATGCTCTCCGGCAATTCCGCCCAAGGGGCAGTTACGGCATGGCCTTCGCATCTTCCCATGGGCGCAGGAATTCCTGCCAAGGCCAAGCGGGTCATCTTCCTCTGCATGGCCGGAGGACCTTCACACCTCGAGACTCTCGACGACAAGCCGAAGCTCCGCGAAATGAATGGGAAAGATATGCCCAAGTCGATTACCGAGGGGCAACCCATCGCCCAGTTGCAAGGCAAGAAGAACGCCCTCAAGTGCCTCGGTCCACAGCATCCTTTCGAACGCTACGGGAAATCGGGACAAAGCATTTGCAATCAGTTTCCAAAGATCGGTTCCATCGCAGACGACATATGCATCATCCGATCCATGAACACCGAGCAGATCAATCATGACCCCGCTCACACCTATATGAACACCGGCACCCAGATTTCCGGGCGACCAAGCATGGGATCATGGGTACTCTACGGACTTGGAGCGGACACCCAGAACCTACCTGGTTTCGTTGTGCTCACCTCTGTCGGCGGAGGTCAGAACCAGCCAATAGCATCAAGGCAATGGCACAGCGGTTTTCTTCCGAGCAAATACCAAGGAGTCAATTTCAACTCCAAGGGAGACCCGGTTCTGTACCTAAGCAACCCCGCCGGCGTGACCAAACAAGACCAGCGATC
>CAZXKR010000269.1:0-2824 GCA_964641305.1 uncultured Puniceicoccaceae bacterium
CTTGAGGAAATAAAGCTCCAACTTTTGGAGATAACCAAGCATGCGTATCAAGTAGGTTACGGCAAAGGGGCCGGAGCTGGTTTTTCCGGTGGGACGAACAGGGGAAAGGTTCGCTTCATCAGAATCGAATATTCCGGTGGCGACTGGGATCAGGGAATTGACGCTGATCTCAATATGCTCATTCAGTACAACCTGAGGACACAGCATAAGATTGCTGAACGTCCTGAAACTCGAAAGGTTGCCCAGCTAAAGAACTTCCCGGTGGGTAAAAGCCCTCCCGTGGTTTACATGACGGGGCAGAAAAACATCAGCTTAGGCAAAAGTGAAACTGACGTACTTCGAGGATTTCTGATTGAAAAGCATGGCATGTTGTTCGCCGACAACGGTGGCAGCGCCCACTGGGGAAACCAGTTCAAGGCCCTGATGGGGAGAGTCCTTCCGAACATATCTTACATCAGAGTGCCGCTTGATCATCCCATCCATCGCGTGCCGTACCCCATTCCCTTTTTGCCTTACGTTGCGCCACATGGCGGAACGGATGCATTGGCATGGGTGGTGGACGGGCGAATTGCCGCTTATTATCACCCCGGCGATATTGGAGACGCATGGGCGGATGACCATGCAGGGGTACCTACGCCAATCTGGGAAGCTTGCTATCAACTAGGAACAAATGTTATCTTCTATGCTCACGCGGAGTACAACAAATGGCTGGATTCACGAAAAAAATCGGATTGATTCTCACTACTGCTGTCTTGTTCGGCAGCTTGGTCTTAAAGCAAGTATCTGCTGCACGCCTTGGTTATCTTGAGCAAATGCCCCTGGAAGCATTCGCCAAGCTCCGTGAAATAGAACGCTACCAGCTGAAGATTGCCGAGAAATTCTATCTCTCAGGTGATTACAAGGCCGCGGCTTCCGAATATGAAAAATTTCTGACACTTTATGAACGTAGCGCAGGCGGGCCTTACTCCTTGCTCATGTGGTCTCACTGTCAAATTAAACTACGATTGGTAAATACCGCTGTTCGAGAGGGTTTTAAATCAGTAATCGATTACTGGCCCGAAAGCAACGAAGCCATTCTATCTACCTTCATGATCGGGAATTGCCATCTCCTTCAAGGTGAACCGAATAAGGCCGAGAAGGTATTTGAGTCTGTGGTGATTGATTATCCCAAGCATTATCTGGCAACTCTTGCCCGAGTTGAGTTGCTCGCTATCGCCGCCACCCGCAAGGACGAGGAGCGGCAAGTGGAACTTTGGACTGCGATTGCCTTTCAGACAGCCAAGACGAGGGAAACCGCGACCCATCGTTCAATGGCTTCTCGAAGTCTGGCCATGTACCATTTTAGAGAAGGTGAATTCCCAAAGGGCGTTGAAGCCCTAAGCGCTTATTTCGAGAAGGACAATGCGGGATTCGTACGTTACACTCACGAGATCGGAGCCAGTGCCGCCGGACAGCTTTTTCGAACCGATGCGACCAAGGCAAGGGCGACGAAGTTAGCCGGGCAAGTGATCTCATTCCTCGAGGAACGACTTCCTGCCGATGTATCTAGAGACAAGTCCAAGGCGCAGGCACGTGATGTTCTTGGTCGAATCGCAAGCATTCACAAGACCCTCGATAGAGACAAAGAGGTCATCGCTGCCTATGAACGAATGGGCAAGATTCTCGGTATGGACGATGGAGTCCTCGGAGAGATCGCGGCTTGGCACAAGTCGAAGAAACGTATGGACCAAGCCCGTTCCGTCTATGGGCGTTATGCCGACAAGGTGAATGGTCGTCGAGCTGTCGCAGGTTCTTTTCGCGAGGAAAAAAAGTACGATGAGGCTGTTCGCCATTACCTTGCTCTTGTCGGTCTCGACAAGGAACGAGAAGCGACTTGGCAGCAGGACGTCGTTTCCACATGGAGAGAGGCGAGCCAGTGGGACAAGGCGATTGCCACTTACCGAACTCTTCTTACCGTCGACCCCGATCGTCATTCCGATTGGAACTGGGGCATTGCCGAGTGCTACGAAAAAAAGGGTCAGTGGCCTCAAGCTATTCAGTCCTACCGGCAAACCGACAATTATCCCGAAGGATATTTCCGTATGGCCGAATGCAATCGTCATCTCAAAAAATGGACCGAGGGGCTCGTTCTACTTAACCAGGCAAAATCTCACGAAAACGTAGCGGATCGTGCCCAGCACCGTATCGCCCAATTCTACGAACTCGCGGGAAAAAAAGAAAATGCCATCAAATCCTTCCAAATCACTTGCAAAAAGTACCCAAAGAGCAGGTACGCCAGTATTTCTCACGCTCACTTGCAGACCAAGTACGGTATCAGTGTTACACTTGGCGGCTCCACTGACAAATAAGCAAAGCGTCTTGGTTGCTAGTTCGTTTCTCTACGATTGAGATTACTTACGCATGGCTTTGCAAAAATCTTGTGTCAAGGATTGTGGTCTGGTAATCGCAGTTCCAACGACAACGCAGAAGGCTCCTCTGTTTATGGCTTCGGCGGCTTGCTCGGGTGTGGAAATTCGACCTTCGGCGATCACCGGAGCGGAGTCTCCCAAATGACGCGACAGTCGCTCTACCAAATCCAAATCGGGACCTTTTGGTGTTTCTGTGGAATCGCCGACGTAACCCGAAAGCGTGGTAGAGACTAGGTCGAAACCCATATCGATGGCCCGTAACCCTTCCTCGAAATTGCTCACGTCGGCCATGAGTAGGGAGGCGCAATGAGCCTTCGCTTCTTGGACGACCATTTCTAGAGTTTCTCCATCGGGCCTCGGGCGCGAGGTGGCATCGAGAGCCACGATTTCCGCGTCCGCATCGGCTACTGCAATAA
>CAZXKR010000270.1:0-2823 GCA_964641305.1 uncultured Puniceicoccaceae bacterium
AGGAACTCACAATCGCGATTGCCACAACTGGACCAGGGAAATCGGTCATAATAGATTATCGTCGAGGCGAAAAAGAAATGACCGCCAAAGTGAAACTTGGCAAACGCCCCGACTTTGAGGAGGAAAGCGAGGAATGAGTTCCCGCGTGTTCCTGAGTAGACTTGTTTTCGGCCTGTGCACTGGCCTCTTCGTTAGCAACGCCATTCATGCAGAAGATCTTTCGACCTCCCAACGCCTGAATGGAGCAAACACGCGCAAGGCTTTTGCCAAAACCAAACAAGCCGCATTTGCTTCAACAGTTCGACTCATTCGCAACGGCAAGCTCATCACTCACGGAACAATAGTGTCTAAGGAAGGTCTCTTATTGACCAAGGCGAGTGCTTGCGTAGGTGCAAGAGAAGCAGTACTCGCGGATGGTCAAGCATACCCCGTCCGAATACGCCGGAGAGATGAGAAAACAGACCTTGCTCTTCTGCAAATTATGGCCAAGGACAAGTCCTTCGAACCCGTACAATGGTCGAGCGACATGTTGCCCAAAGAAGGTGGATGGATGGTCTCTGCAGACCCAAAACTGAAGGGTTTAAAAGTTGGCGTAAACAGCGGAACACCACGAGCCATCAAGCGAGAAGGAGGAGTGATCGGCGTAATACTAGGACGCGATGGCAATGCTACTGGTGGTGTCGCCATCGCCGAAGTGGTGCCTCGGGCGGCAGGAGCAACCGCCGGGTTGAAAAAGGGGGATGTGGTAACAAAAGTGAATGGAAAAAGTGTGAAACGACGTGAGCAAGTCATAGAGCTTGTGGGTTCTCATGACCCGGGCGATGTTGTCAGCATAGAAGTGATCCGAGATGAAAGGAGTTTTTCCTACCAAGTGACCCTTGGTCACCGCTCAGTAACATTCGAAATGTTCAACCGTAACCTTCAGATGAGTGGACCTGTTTCGAAGAGAAAGGACAATTTCCCAATGATCATCCAGCACGACCTACCTTTGCCCCCGGAAGCAATGGGTGGCCCTGTTCTCGATATTAATGGCAAAGCCGTTGGGTTAAACATGGCTCGCGTGGATAGAGTCACGACCTATGCACTCACAGCGAAGATCGTTCAAGACAGCCTCAAGACACTTAATCGCTAGGCGAATAATTTTGAGTTACAAAGGGTAACCTAACACGACGCGAAAGCCCACTTGGAAATCGCTAAAAGTAGGCTCCCGATGAAAACGTGAAGCCGAACGACATTGCAATTCCCCAGAGGCAAAACTGCCTCCACGAAGTACTCGCTCTTGCCCCTTCAAAGACCCAATGGGATTGCCCACGGAGACTGCCGAGTAATCGCCATACCAGTCAAAGCACCACTCCATGACATTACCGTACATGCCATACAGTCCCAAAGGATTGGCATTCATTTTGTATCCTTCACCAGTCGCCCAATTGACCCCGTTCCCATTACGGTTATAATAAGCATGATTCAGCAAGCCCGCAGGATCATCACCAAAATAGTATTCAGTGGAAGAACCCGCTCTACAGGCGTATTCCCACTCCGCCTCCGTAGGCAATCGATACACAAATTGCTTGGGTAAGTTTGACGAACCTCTTTCCATCTCAGTCAGTTTCCAACAAAATGCTTGAGCTTGACCATATGAAACCTGAGTTTTGGGAAAAGAGGCGGCGGGAGAGTGTTCTATATCCCATGCCTCGTTCCACTGCTTATTGGTAACTTCAAATTTTCCAATCCAAAAACCACGAGTAATTGTCACTTCGTGCGGAGTTTCATCTTGAATCTCGAGAGTATCATTTCCTCGATTCCCCATCAGAAAACTCCCTGGCGAAACAAACACCATGTCCTTTCTGGCTTTAGCTTTCCATTCCGCAATTAGCTTTTTCCCTTCGAGATGCCTTTTAAATTGGCTCTCCAACTGAGCAACAGATATAATTGAATCGTCGACACTCATGGTGAGTTGGTTTCCACCATTTAAAACTAAATCCACTGACCTTGAGGCATCTAGGCTAAAAAGCTTAAGCCATCTAGGCGTTTTTTCTCCCCCACCAAGCACCTGAGCCGTTACCAAGCAGTTGCCTCTTGGAAATGAAAAGTCGAAATGGCCTTCCTCATCAGTTTCGACAACATCAAGAGGGGGAACAGAGTCAATGACATCAAACAATTCCAAGAAATAGGATTCTAAGAATTCCTCCCTTGTTTCATCTCCCCTGATCTTGATCAGGTTTTTTGCCAAAAGAGAGCTGGTTTCCTGATGTATGGCTATGATTCCCGCTTCATCAAAAAGTTTTACGGAAACGCCTTCCGCCAGAACTTCGTCCCCTATATTATTATAATAGCTGACACGACCATTTATAGTTTCGTCTGGGCCGCCGCATCCAATCAATGCGAAAGAAAGGAGCAAAAGTGCGCCGACCAGCCGAAACTGGAAAAACTGTGAACACTCAAACTTCACGAATCGGTTGGCGAGGACGTACTTTCCAAGGAAAGTCGAATAAAGAAAGTCGTGCCCTTGCCTTGCTCTGTTTCAAACCAAATATGACCACCATGAGATTTCGTAATCACATTGTGAGCAATTGCCAAGCCCTGGCCAGTTCCCACGCCTACTTCCTTAGTCGTGAAGAAAGGTTCGAAAATTTTCGCTTGAACATGCTCCGGGATGCCCCCGCCGTCATCCTGAATCGTAATTACGACATATTGATCATACTGCCTCGTGGAAACTAAGATCAGACCTTTGCCGTCCTTCAATTCTGAATCTCGAATTGCATGGGCGGCATTAACGATAAGATTAAGGACCACTTGATTAATCTCTCCAATGTTACAGGGAAC
>CAZXKR010000271.1:0-2814 GCA_964641305.1 uncultured Puniceicoccaceae bacterium
CCGATGCCAAGCTCGAATGCATCCGGGTTTTTGCCCTCGGTGGACGCTCTGAGGACGACGATGCCGCCGAGTCGGCTTACTTTACGGCAAGAATGGCCCTGGCCAAGACGGTCTCGGAAGCGGCCAAGCACATAGCTGTGCAAGGAATCGGTAAAGAGGCAGCTCCCGTACTGGTTAAACTAATCGAGCAAGTTGCCACTCGGTTTGGCATACAGGTTTCTCAGAAGATGGCCGCTCAAGCCGTTCCCGTCATAGGAGCTGCGGGAGGCGCCTTGATAAACACTCTCTTCATGGATCACTTTCAATATATGGCTCATGGACATTTTACGGTTCGCAGACTGGAGAGGAAATACGGAGAAGAGGTAGTCAAGCTAGCCTACGAGCAAGCCTGAGTCAGCCTACAAACTTCGCCAGCAATCGGCGGGCACTTGTTCGGGTCTGAGAGTCGATGATAATCCCTCACGGGAGAGCCAATCCGTGATCCGCTGAAGAACCTCCGGTTTTTCGGTCTTGGCCAAGACCCCTAATTGCTTGCGACGGCGAGTGAATAGGCGGCGGGCCAATTCACGAACCTCCCCGGAAAAAAGAAACGGTTCCTCCCGGCGATCCAATCGAAGTAGTACGGAATCGACCGCGGGCGCGGGATGAAAGCAGCGACGACTTACAACGTGCATGTCGCCTCCGGCAAAAGATCCAGCGAGGAAGATGGCGAGGGCTCCGTAACTTTTGGAATCATGCTTTGCTAAGTAACGGTCCGCGGATTCCTTTTGCAGCATAAGTACCATACGCTTAGGAAGCCTTCCGCTCGCGAGGACGGCTTCCAGCCAAGGCGAAGAAATCGCATACGGAAGGTTGGCGACGATGTAAAAGTCACTTATCTCCTCGGGAAGCGAACCGAGGGGAGCTTTCACGGCATCTGCCTCAAGCAAGGTGAGCCGAGCTTGAGCGATAGATTCCGCAAGAGTTTCCTTGAGATGGGAGACGAGAGCAGGGTCGAGTTCGACCGCATATACTTTGTGCCCCTCGTCAAGCAAGGCTCCCGTCAGACTTCCTAGTCCGGGACCGATCTCCACCACCGTCGACCCGGGGGGCAGGTCCGCCATTTCCAAGGACTTGCGAACGAGATTGCCGTCGACAAGGAAGTTTTGTCCCAGCTTTTTCTGTGGGCGATGGCCCAATTTATCGAGCAATGCCCTGGTTTCTGTAGGGGTTAGGGGCATGCCTTTTTGTTTCTCCGTTATTCTTCCTTCATGTCGGCGACAAACCT
Source organism: uncultured Puniceicoccaceae bacterium (assembly GCA_964641305.1). Lineage (GTDB taxonomy): Bacteria > Verrucomicrobiota > Verrucomicrobiia > Opitutales > Seribacteraceae. The sequence goes on from CAZXKR010000271.1 coordinate 1,268, forward strand.
TTCGGGGTCTTCCGCCTTCATCAAGGCTTCTCCGCATAGGATGGCGTCGGCTCCGGCATCTCGCGCTCGCCAAGCGTCCTCGGGTTCTAGAATGCCGCTCTCGCTCACCTTGACGATGTGGTCGGGAATTTGCGGAATAAGTTCTTCGCTGATGCTCAAATCGGTTACGAACCGGGTGAGATCTCGGTTGTTCACTCCGATAATCTCGGGGTTGTGAGGCAGCGCTCGATCGAGCTCGGACTTTTCGTGCACTTCGTATAGGCAGTCCAGTCCGGCCAGATCCGCGGATTCACGAAGTTCCTTCATTTCATCGTCCGATAGAGCTCGAACGATTATCAGAATAGCTCTCGCGCCGCCCTCGGCGGCCTCGGATACCTGAATGGGGTGCACCATGAAATCCTTCCGTAGGCAGGGCAGGGGACGATTCCGCTCACGCAGAAAGTCGGTTACTTCGGAAAGATCATCCAAATGCCCCCCGAAATATTTCTGGTCCGTGAGAATGGAAAGGCAGTCGACCTCGGCGTTCACGTATTTGCGGGCTTGGTCGGGGGCATCGGGAATGTCGGCAATCTCACCCGCGGAAGGTGACCGCCTCTTGATCTCTGCGATTACGGAAAGCTCCTCCGCTGACGACAAGGCATCCCGAAAGGCTCCGCGAAAGGGAAACTTTTCAGCCAAGCGAATCAGTTCTTCGTCGCGAACAGGACGAATGCGCGGAGCAATCTCCTTCCGCTTCCAGTTCATTATTTCCGTCAGTTTGTCCATTTGTAAGAAAGAATCCGCATTTGCGACAGGATAAGATTGCCACAATGCGTAAGCTATTCAGCATGCGCTCTCGTGAGTGAAATTCAACGCCTAAGGGAAATAGTTGCAAAGTTGAGGGCGCCGGACGGGTGCCCATGGGATATCGAACAGACGCACCAGTCGCTGTCTGGCTGCCTCGTCGAGGAAACTTCGGAGGTTCTCGAGACCATCGATAACCTCGACATGCCTGCTATGCGGGAAGAGCTGGGCGATCTACTCCTACAGGTGGTCATGCACTCTCAAATCGCTGAGGAATCCAATTCTTTTGACTTGGAAGACGTTGCCCGCGAGATAAACGAAAAGCTCATTCGGCGCCACCCTCACGTGTTTGGCGAAGGGGCCGAACTGGAGTCTGCCGATGAGGTGCTTGCCCGCTGGGACGAAATCAAGGCTGCGGAAAAGGTCGCCAAAGGCTTGCCCGCCAACAAGCGAAAGGTATTTCGCGATCTTCCACCTCGTTTACCCGCTCTCCTTTTTGCCTTGGACGTTTTCAAGCGAGCCGACAAGGCGGGATTGGCGGATACGACTTCATGCAATGAACCCGGAGAGAATAGCTCGGAGGGCGAATCGGACGAGAACAAGATGGGGCGGGAACTCTTCCTCCTGGTCTCGGCTTGTCGAAAAGCGGGAATTGACCCCGAGTCGGCTCTTCGCCGTTACGCCTCCAAGATGATCGAAGAATTGGAACCGAAAGCCTCCTTGCAAAAGGATTGAGCCGTTCAATCTTATCATGCCTGAAGACA
>CAZXKR010000272.1:0-2810 GCA_964641305.1 uncultured Puniceicoccaceae bacterium
TAGAATTTGATAGTTACAGGGAAGTCCTGTCCAAATTGTCCGAGGCAGTTCCCACCTTCGCCTGCCTTGGAAATCATGATGGCGGGAAATGGGCGGGCTCCAATAAGGGCTACTCCACTTCGGAGAATGTAGAAGCGATGTTGAAGGACACCAAAATTCATCTTCTGCAAAATCGCCGGCAAGTCATCTACGTCAAGGGGCAGCCGCTGGCCTTGGTCGGACTAGGCGACATCTGGGCCCAACGCTGCTTCCCCGACAAGTGCCTCAGCAAGATTAGTGCGAACCGTTCCCCTCAGGAACCTCCGGTCATCGTTCTGAGCCACAACCCGGACTCCAAGACCTTCATCGCCGATCACGATTGGCAACTCATGCTTTCCGGACACACCCACGGTGGTCAGTGCAAGGCTCCTTTTGTCGACTACACTCCATTTGCTCCCGTCAAGGATCACTCGATTGTCGAGGGCTTGCACAACTGGCAGGGGCGCCTGATCTACGTTACGCGTGGCATAGGCAACCTCTACGGTCTTCGCTTCAATTGTCGCCCACAGGTCAGCATTCTTGAAGCAAAGGCATCCTAAAACATGCCCGTCGTCCTTCTCGACGACTCGGAACCACCTTGGTTCCCTCATCCCGACACCCCCCCACCCGACGGACTCCTTGCCGTAGGCGGTTCCCTAACCACCGAACGTCTGCTGCTCGCCTACTCCAACGGTATCTTCCCATGGGAATCCTGGGGAGATCCGCCCCTGTGGCACTGGTTTTCCCCGGATCCTCGTTTCCTGCTTTTTCCCGACGAATTCAAAATCTCCCGAAGCTTGCGTTCCGCCCTCAAGAAGGAAACTTTCGAAATCCGAGTCGACACCGCATTCGAGGAGGTCATCCGATTCTGTTCCAGAGTGCCAAGAAAAGACCAACCCGGCACATGGATCGCCCCCGACATGGTGGAGGCTTATTCAAAGTTACATGCGGAAGGCTTCGCCCATTCCTTCGAAAGCTATCGGGACGGCAAGCTCGTGGGAGGACTCTATGGGATCTCCTTGGGCACAGCCTTTTTCGGGGAATCCATGTTCCATCACGAACCCGAGGCCTCCAAGGTGGCTTTGGCTCACCTCGTAGAATTCGCCAAGCAACGCGATTTCCACTTCATCGACTGCCAAGTGCCCACCGATCACCTCGGCAACTTGGGAGCGCGCGAGGTGCCACGAACGGAATTCCTCGACCTTTTGGGCAAAGCTCTCGAAACCCCGGGAATTCCGGGTCCATGGACAAGTTGACGAGAAACAATCTTCTGCATTGCCGTTTTGCCATACTCATGGAAAATCATTTCCCCTCGTGAGCGAAAATACTGAACACAAAAATTTGACCCAACTCGGCGAAGGGGCCACCACCCCAAAGCGTGAGCTGGAAACCTTTCCCAACCGCAATCCCGAGCGCGACTACGTCGTCGAGCTAGAGACCAACGAGTTCACCTGCTTGTGCCCGGCTACCGGCCAACCGGACTTCGCAGAGATTCGCATTCGCTACGTACCCGAAGAACGCATCGTGGAATCCAAGTCCCTCAAACTCTATCTCTGGACCTTTCGGGACGAGGGCGTCTTTCACGAACATTTCGCCAACCTCCTGCTCGACGATTTGGTAACCGCCCTCGCCCCACGCTGGTGCGAGGTCGAAACCCGCTTCAACGCACGCGGAGGCATCGCCATAGCCGTACGGGCCGAGCATGGTTCGGCACCCGAAACAACAGAAGCATGAAGGAACAAAAGACCATCGACGTAGCCGGCATCCCGGTGGCCAACCCACGCCCCTTCGTTCTCTTCGGAGGCATGAATGTCTTGGAATCGAGAGAGCTCGCGCTGGAAATCGCCGCCGCCTACAAGGAAGTCGCCGACAAACTGGGCATCCCCTACGTATTCAAGGCATCCTTCGACAAGGCCAATCGATCCTCCATCTCCTCCTTTCGCGGACCGGGATTGGATAAGGGTCTCGAAATATTCGCCGAAATCAAGCAAACCCACGGCGTACCCGTCATCACCGACTTACACGAACCCGATCAGGCGAATCCCGCCGCTGAGGTCATAGACGTCCTCCAGTTACCCGCCTTCCTTTGCCGACAGACCGACCTCGTGATCGCGCTCGCCGAAACCGGAAAGCCCGTAAACGTAAAGAAAGCCCAGTTCCTCGCCGCCCATGAGATGGGCCACATCATAAGCAAATTCGCCGAGGCGGGCAACGAACAGGTAATACTCTGCGAGCGCGGATCCAGCTTCGGATACAACAACTTGGTGGTCGATCCCCTGAATTTCGGCATCATGAAACGAACGGGGCACCCCGTCATCTTCGACGTCACTCACGCCCTGCAAATCCCCGGCGGACGTTCCGATTCCGCAGGTGGACGCCGACAAGCCGTGTTCGAGCTCATGCTCGCCGGCATGAGCCAAGGCATAGCGGGACTCTTTCTGGAGTCCCATCCCGATCCCGCCCAAGCCAAGTGCGACGGACCTTGCGCCCTACCCCTCGACAAGCTCGAACCCTTCCTTGCTCAGGCCAAAGCCATCGACGACCTAGTAAAGGGTCTACCCGAAGTCGAGATCGCCTAGCTGGCATTGCCTAAACGCCATTCTGATTTTCTAATCGTGTCTGCAGAAGAGGATCAATGGACCACCCTACGCAGGTGGTTTCCCGACCTCACCGACGAGACATGGGAAGGTTTGGCCGCCTACGCCGAGCTTCTCCGAGAATGGAACGCCAAGATAAATCTCGTATCCCGCAAGGACACCGAACGCATAGAGACCAAGCACTTGGCCCATTGT
>CAZXKR010000273.1:0-2801 GCA_964641305.1 uncultured Puniceicoccaceae bacterium
TACTATTGCCGAAACGGAACTTTCAAGGGGCATCGTCTAGCCGTCGAGTGGGAAACTCCGATGAGCGAGGACGTAAACGGCGTGCAACTGGAAACCGATTCCATTTGGAGCCTTGGTTGGCAGTATGCCTGGTAGTATTTTGCCTTGGTTTAGCTAAGGATATTCGAACAAGTCATTCGGGGTGGGGTAGTCAAAAGCTACTCCGCCCCGTTTTTTTTAATGGCGTTCTTGAACCTTGCCATAGAGCTCGTTTTTCCTATTTTTAGAAAGTTTCCCCAATATACAAACCCATGGGTACTCAATACAACAAGGTTATAAAGCGTAAGCGCCGCAAGGCTTATTTGGCTCGCCGAAAGGCGGCATTAAAAGAATCTCTTCCTGCCTCTAAGAAGGGACGGAAAACTGCGGCAGCAAAGCCGAAGTCGAAACGCAAGGCGTCTCCAAAGAAGTCTGCCGCCGAGAAAGTGAAGGAAGAAGTGGTCGAGGCGCCTGTTGCCGATAAAGCCTCGTCAGTCGATATCCTTGGAGTAGATTCCGTGGAAGAGAAGGAGACTTCAAGCGAAGAGACTCAGTCTACGGAATCGACACCAGCAGAGGAAACTCCCGTCGAAGAGGTTGCGGCCAAAGAGGATTCTGCCGAAGATTCCGCTGAACAAGCCGAGCCTGAAGCCGAGGAACCCGCCGAGGAGGAAGAATCTTCTGAACCTGAAGATGCAGGCGAATCAAGTGCGGAACCCGATGCGAAAGCTGATGATGCGAGCGACGATCAAGAGCCCGCGGAAGAAGAAGCTGCGACGGCCAACGAACCCGCTGACGAGGAATCCACCGAGGAGGAAGTTGCCGAATCCGATGCCGACCCTGAAGCTCCTGCTGACGATGCAGGTGAAGAGCAGGAGTCTGCGGAAGAAGAAGTTGCGGATGCAGAAGAATCTCCAGATGCCGACGAACCGGAAGCCAAGGTGGAAGACGACGGCGACGATGATTCCGGAGAATCCGAAGAGTCCACGGAAGAAGAAGCTGCCGATGCCGAAGAGTCATCGGAGGAAGCTGAATCGGATGTGGAATCCGGCGATGCTGCGGAGGAAGAATCTCCCGAGGAAGAGAAGAAAGAGGACTGATTGTTTCCTCGGCGATTTTAATGAAACGCCGAGCCCTTTTATTTTTCTGCGCGCTTTACTTGGCCGCTTTGTCGGCCATCTATGCTCTTGAGTTCCGTCATGTTGCCTACAGGTACGTCGAGGCGAAATCATTCAAGAGAATCAGTGAATACTTTACCAGCCGGGAAAATCCGGGCAATCGTTTGCTTTGTCGTTCGCGTCCCGCGGAAAGGGCGGGGCTATACTTCGTTCTCTCGCTAGACGAACATTCCCGCAAGATCCCGCAGGGTTCTCAATTCGTCGTTGAGTTTATCCGACCAGATGATCCTGAAACCAAAACGATTCGCGTTCCGGTTCCCGAAAAACGTACTCGCGGCAAAGAAGTCTACCTTGGGTTAACCGGAGATGACTGGCCGGATAAGACTGCTCGACCGGTTGCTTGGCGCTTGCGTTTGGTCGATGCCTCCGGCGGGGTTCTTGCAGAGAGAAAAAGCTTTCTCTGGGAGCGTCCAGTCGACAAGGTCGAGAGCGGATCGTGACCTTCACCCCTTGGCGTAGCCTGGGAAAGAAAACCGGCTTCACCGAACGTTCCCTCTCCGAGACCCTCGAAGGAGGCCAATCTTTCCTTTGGGCCAAAACAGCCTCCGGATCATGGCTGGGCACTTGGGGAGATAATATCACCGAGTTAAGAATCGTGTCGGGCTCTCTTGAGTGGCGAACTCCTAAACAACGAACTCTAGAAAAAAAGGAAATCCTTCGTTACCTCGCCATTGATTCTGAATACGATGCAATATGCGACTCGTTGCCCTGGCGAAGCGATCCTGTCCTTGCCGATGCAATGAAGAGGTTTCGTGGTCTTAGAATCCTCAGGCAACCCCTCTCCGAGACCTTGTTTTGCTTCCTGCTAAGCTCAGTCAAAAGCATTCCTCAAATAAAAGACCTGTGCCTGAATACAGCCCGGGAATTCGGAGAAGAACTTGTTCCTGGCATACATGCAATTCCCACTTGGGAAAGACTTGCCGAGGTGGCTGAACAAGACTTAAGGGCTCTCAAGTATGGCTATCGGGCGAAGTACGTTGCTGCAACGGCTGCACGACTCGCAGGCGAGCCAGACTTTTTGGAAAATTGCGAAACGATGCCCTACGTTGAGGCACGATCTAAGCTTATTGAGTTGCCTGGTGTAGGTAGTAAGGTCGCTGATTGCGCCCTGCTTTTTGGAGGGGCCAAACTCGAGGCATTTCCGGTCGACACTTGGATCGCCAAGGTAATGTCCGACCGATATGGAATGGCGGGGTGGAGTCTCGATCAGATTGCCTCTTTCGGTCGTATCCATTTTGGACCACATGCAGGACTAGCCCAGCAATTTCTATTTTCAGCGGTGAGAGCAGGGTAGGGGACTTCCCTTAATTTCTTCTCACGACTTCAATTATATATGTCCTAAATCTCGCGGGATTTGATATTTGGGAGGTGGTTGACATGTGAACTTTAGCCCGTTTTAAGCTTTAAGAATCTATGTACTTTATCTTTCTTGCACTTCAAAGTTGAATCCACCACCTCATAAAATTTAATTGATCCTCATGAAAACCTTTAGCTTCTCGCTCGCCTCAATTCTCTTGCTTATGAATGTCGCTCAAGCCGAAAAGCTTGATGATGGCTTGGCATCCTATGTTCCCGTCACATGGGGAGACTCTCCCAAGACCGCCT
>CAZXKR010000274.1:0-2790 GCA_964641305.1 uncultured Puniceicoccaceae bacterium
GCACCACCTTGCCAAGGTGGATGTCGAGGGTTCGAATCCCTTCGCCCGCTCCATTTTTTGCCCAACATCATTTGATTACAACAATGTGTTTTTTAATGTGTTCGGTAACATTCAAATAACACTTCCTTAAGTTGATCTATGTCTCCTGCTATTCCTACAGAACATAGCGTTTAAGCAATGGTTAAGATGAAGGAAATGAGTGTCGTAGCCGAGGAGGCTTGCGGATGGCCGAACTTGACGAGGTTGCCTAACGGTGAGGTGATATGCGTCTATTTCAACGCTCCCAGTCACGGGTTGGAGGAAGGTGACTTGGTGTGCGCCGTGAGTGATGACGGTGGTTTGAATTGGAAGCCTCGCGGCGTAGTCGCTCCGCATCCCGAGGGCGGCAACAGGATGCACCTTGCGGTGGGCTTGGCGGTAAACGGCGACCTGCTTGCCTTTTCCAGTGGGTTCTTCGTCGAGGACGAGGAGTTCACCGGTTTTGCGGGACAGTGGCTCTCGCGTTCTTCGGACGGCGGACGAACTTGGGCCGTGGATGAAAAACCTCCCATACCCGAACCCTGTGTCGGGGCCATACCTTTCGGGCGGGTGATCCAACTTTCCGATGGTCGGTTGGCCTACACCTGCTATCGCTCCCAAGGATCGGGGAATCCGAGTGAAACTTGGATAGGCTTTTCTGAGGACGACGGGAAAACTTGGCCAAACTTTTCGACTTTTGGGGAGGACGACTCCAACGAGCCCACTATTCTTGAGGTCGAACCCGCTCGATTGTTGGCGGCAGTTCGCACGCACGTCGACCATCATGTGAAGCTTTGCGAAAGCAAGGATGGGGGTGCAACTTGGAACGAGGTTGGTCCGCTCACCCTGCCTATGCAGCATCCGGCCGACCTTATTCGTATTGGAGATGGTCTGTTACTTATGACGTATGGGATCAGAAATCGCGGCTTGATGGCAATTGGGGCAAGGTTGAGCAAGGACGACGGCAAAACTTGGCGACCGCCTTGGGTTATTCATCAGTTCGGGGACGAGGCCACTGACTGCGGTTACCCCTCTACCGTGATGCTGGACGATGAAGGGACTCTTCTCACGGCAGCTTATTCCGATTTCGATGCAAGCCTCGGCGAGGATGCCGATCATTATCGGGTAATTACCTTTCGTTGGGCATTGAAAGAGTGGTTGGATGACAAGACTCTGAAGTCCATTTCGGATGGCAAACTTCTAAAAAGCTGAAATATTCTGGCTAGACGCCGGTCTCCTTTTGCGACATTCGTGCAGTTTTATCCCACACCAAATTACTTTTTACACCATGAGCGAAAATATTTGTCGTTGGGGCATTCTCGGAACTGCGGGAATCGCCAAGAAGAACTGGCAGTCAATCAAGAACGCAGGGAACGCACGCCTCGTCGGAGTGGCGAGCCGAGACCAAGCGAGAGCTCTAGCTTACATCGACGAATGTCAGGCTCACGTTTCCTTTGATCCTGCCCCTCGGGCTATCGGAAGCTATGAGGAAATGCTTGCGAGCGAGGATATCGATGCCGTCTACGTTCCATTGCCTACCGGACCCCGCAAGGAATGGGCGATCAAGGCGGCCGAAGCCGGCAAGCACTTGATGTGCGAGAAACCTTGCGGCGTGGACGCTGCGGAAGTGGAGGAAATCATCGCGGCTTGTGATAAGGCGGGCGTCCAGTTCATGGACGGGGTAATGTTCATGCACAGCGATCGTCTCGCGAAGATTCGGGAGAGCCTCGACGACGGCGAAACCATCGGAAAGCTTAGGCGTATCGCCACCCAGTTCAGTTTTTGGGCACCCGAAGATTTCTTGACGGGCAACATTCGGATGCATAGCGATCTTGAGCCCTTGGGTTGCTTGGGCGATCTTGGTTGGTACAACATCCGTTTCAACCTGTGGGTGATGAACTACCAAATGCCCAAGGTGGTGACGGGCAGGTTATTGAACGCCTCCGGACGTTCGGACAGTCCACGCCAAGTGCCGACGGAGTTTTCCGGCGAAATGCTTTTTGATGGAGACGTCTCTGCAAGTTTTTACTGCTCGTTTCTTACCGAGCATCAGCAATGGGCTCATGTCAGCGGAACCAAGGGAAGCATTCGGATCGATGATTTTGTTCTGCCTTATTACGGCAACGACGTTGCCTACACGGTATCCCAGCCGATTTTCGATCAAATCTTGTGTGACTTCAACATGGAGCGTCATGAAAGCCGGGTGGCGGTCGACGAGTACAGCGACAGTCATCCTACCTCACAGGAGACCAAGCTTTTCCGCAACTTTTCCGATCTTGTCCTTGGAGGAACTCCCGATTCGCATTGGCCTGAGATTACTTTGCAGACGCAACGGGTAATGATGGCCTGTGTGGAATCCGCCGAGAACGGTGGTAAGGCAGTGAGCCTAGCTTAAACGGCAACCGATTTGTTTTGCCGGCCGGCATTGTCTTGCGTGTATCCGGGGAATCTGTGGCGTTTATCTCGCCACGAGCACTACGGTACCCGGTAACTTCCTTATCAGTTTTTTGATTACTGTAATATTTTGGTGGTACCGATCCTCATTTCCCGCATGGATGGAATTTAATGCGCAGTCCAACCCCCATCGACCACCAGCATACTTCCCGTGACGTAACTGGAGGCAGGCGATGCCAAGAATATTGCGGCGCCTTGGATTTCTTGCATTTCTCCCCATCGTTCCAAAGCCGTCGCGCCCACGATGAATTTCTTGCCTTCCTCGGTATCGGCAATCGGCTCGTTCATCGGAGTTAAAAAGGGACCCGGGCAGATGGC
>CAZXKR010000275.1:0-2773 GCA_964641305.1 uncultured Puniceicoccaceae bacterium
GACCAACCAGACCGACTCGATCTCCACTAAGCAACCGAAGTGAAACCTCGGTGAAGAGAGTCTGAGGGCCAAAACCCTTGCTGACTTGAGATATGGTTAACATTGAGTCGGGCAGAGGTTCGACAAACTTAGCCTATAGGCAAAGCAAAAATCAGCCTTTATGTTTCTTCTGCAAAAGTTTCCAGTAGATCTGAACTTTTTTGGAAAACTATTTTTATATCCCTGAAAGCTTGTAATGTTGTCCATGCCTTTCTTGCTCTAATAGATGAGTTCATGTTGCTACGAAATTTCCAAATAAAGTTGCCAAGAGCTTCATCCTTCTAATCGATAATATCTATGAATCGTCGATCCTTTATCTATCAGGCAAGTGGAATATCAATTTGCCTTCCCTCGTTCGCCCGCAAGCAAGCATTGCCCTATCTCGACCAAATCGGTCTTCAGCTCTATACCCTGCGAAACCCACTTAGCCAAAGTTTGGCCAAGACTATTGATGAAGTAGCCGACATTGGGTATAAGCAGGTTGAGCCGTATGGGTTCCCCTCGGATCAGGCTGTCGAGATGATCAAACGGTCACGGGACCAAGGGATGGAGGTGAATTCCAGTCACTTTACCTGGGATTCACTGCTCCATCCTGAGAAAAAAGGCATCAAGCCGTTCGATGAAGTCCTCGAACTTGCTCTTAAGCACAGACTCACCGACTTGGTGGTCCCTTATCTCAGTGGCAAGGACAGGGAAGACTTGGCCGGATACGAAAAGACCGCCGATGCTTTGAACAAGGGAGCCGAGCAAGCCAAGAAAGCAGGGATTCGCTTGGCCTATCACAACCATGCATTTGAGTTCAAACCGATGGTTTCGGGCAAGACCGGTTTCGATGTCTTTGTGGAACGCTTTTCCTCTCACATGTTCTTCGAGGTCGATGTTTTCTGGGTGAAAGTGGGCGGAGTGGATCCGGTCGCTCAACTTGCGAAACTGAAGAATCGCGTTTCACAAGTACACCTCAAGGATTTGAAGAAAGGAACGGTTTGCCCGAACTTCGGTAAAATTGAACAGGACGCCTTTGATGAAATTGGGGACGGCATGATCCCCATGGTTCCCATTATGAAAGCGGCCCGCGTTTGCGGAGTGAAACATTGCCATGTCGAGCAGGATCATTCGCCTGCTCCGCTGAAGAGCGTTCGCAAAAGCCTGAAACATCTTAATTCCTAATGAAGGGGACGATTTTTGCCTTCTTTGTTGTTCTGTGCCTCTCGGCTCAGTCCAAAGTTAAAAACGTCCTGCTGATCGTTTCCGACGATCTCAAGGCGGATGCCGTGGGGTGCTATGGCAACAAGCTAGCCCAAACACCTCACCTCGACCAATTGGCGAAGGAGGGGACGCTCTTCCGCAACGCCTATTGCCAGGGCACCGTGTGCAGGCCGTCTCGGGCAAGCTTCATGCGCGGCCGACGCCAAGGGGAAAAGGGCATTACCTGGGGCGAGCACTTCATCAATAATGGTTTTTCCAGCACGCGGGTGGGGAAGATCTTTCACATGCGCGTTCCCGGAGACATCATCGCAGGTACCGATGGGGCGGACGTGGCCGCATGCTGGTCGGCCAAGTACAACATGCCGGGCAAGGAGGCACACACGCCTGGAAACTATGCCTGCTTGAACCTCAACAAGTTTACCACCAGACTGGAGGGCAGGCAGTCCACCAAAATGCCCTACCGCATGTTCGTTACCGTCGATTACGTCGGAGATGGTTCCGACCAACCGGACTGGAAGGCTGCCACCAAGTCGATCGAGTTGCTGAAGGACTTGAAGAAGGACGACAAACCCTTCTTCCTCGCGACCGGCTTGGTCAGGCCGCACTACCCCAACGTTGCTCCGGAGCAGTATTTCGCCCGTTACCCTTACAAGGAGATGCCCTTGCCCTACGTTCCGTTCGACGACTGGGACGATATGCCCAAGTCGGCAGTTTCTCGCTCCAACTCAAAGCAGTACGGGATCGATAAGTATCCCGACAACCAGCGGAAAATGTGGGCTGGTTATCTGGCCACCGTGACCTTCATGGACGAGCAAGTCGGTCGTATCCTGAAGACCTTGAAGGAACTTGGGCTCGACCGGGAAACCGCAGTCTTTTTTACCAGCGATCATGGCTACTTGCTCGGCGAACACCACTTTTGGCAAAAGGGCAACCTACGCGAAGAAGTGACTCGGGTTCCCCTCATCATGAGGGTGCCTACAAGTAATCCCGGCACTAGTTCTTCCATAGTCGAGTTGGTCGATTTGTTCCCCACCGCCTGCGAGGCAACCGGCTTGCCCATCCCCCAAGGCGTTGAAGGCAAGAGTCTCTTATCCGTCTTGGAAAACCCGAAGGCAACGGTCAAGGAAGCCGCTTTTTCCTTTGTCGGCAAAGGCACTTCGATGCGGACCTCGAACTGGGCTTACATGAAATATGGCGACGTCTCCGAGGAGCTATACGATATGAAGAAGGATCCCAAGCAGTTCGTGAACTTGGCCCAATCCGCCGAACACGCCAAGGTGCTTGCCTCCCTCCGAAAGCAATTCCAAGCTGCCCGCAAGTGATGCGGGCGGAACCCTTGGTTATTTCAGCGGAGTGATCTTTATGTTGCGGTAGGCCACCGGTCCGTGGTCACCCTGGAACATGATCGGTCCCTTGGCCATCTCCTTGCCGGTCAATCCACCTGGCGTGGGCTTCGGTAGCTCCACCTTCTCCTGGATCACCTTGCCGTTGAGCACCACCTTCTCGACGTGGGCGTTCTTGACCTTCT
>CAZXKR010000276.1:0-2772 GCA_964641305.1 uncultured Puniceicoccaceae bacterium
CTGATCGAGAAGACTCTTCGATCGGAAGAGGAATCCTTCAACAAGACCCTTGATCGCGGCATAGAACTCTTTCGCCGTGAAAGTGAACAACTCGGCGATAAAAAGGAAATTTCGGGCGAATTCGCCTTTCGTCTGTACGACACCTACGGCTTTCCACTTGATCTCACTCAGCTCATGGCTCGAGAAAGAAGCCTCTCGGTGAATGAAGAGGGATTCAACCTAGAGATGGAAAAACAGCGTACACGCGCTCGTGAGGCCCACAAGACTGTCGAGATCAAGGTAAAGGCAGACGGCGACGAGGCTCAATCCACCAAGTTCCTAGGCTACGAACCCGAAAACCTCACGGGGTTTTCCGCAAATTGCCAAGGCTTGGTTCGGGACGGAGAAAACACTTACCTCTTTTTTGACCGAACTCCTTTTTATGCCGAGATGGGGGGGCAAGTAGGAGATTCCGGAACCGTCGAAATTGGTGGCGAAACCTTCCCCGTCGGCAAGGTAAGCAAGGATGCCGCCGGACGATTCCTGCATCCCGTGTCGGGTGACTTCCCCGAAGACCCGAGCGGGCAAACCGCAGTCCTGAACGTCGATTTAAGCAGGCGCCTCGCCATCCAGCGACACCACACCGCCACCCACGTCTTGCACTGGGCTCTGCGCAAGGTTCTGGGCGATCACGTGCGTCAGGCGGGTTCGCTCGTAGAGCCCAATCGCCTGCGTTTCGACTTTTCCCATTTCGAAGGAGTCACCTCGGCGCAAATCGAGGAAATCGAAGGACTCGCCAACGAACACCTCCTCGCCAACGACCCCGTCGAAGCCGTTGAAATTCCCTACGCGGAAAAGCCCGACGACGTCGTGGCCTTCTTCGGTGACAAGTACGGTGACGTCGTTCGAGTAGTGGATCTTGGCGGATGGAGCAAGGAACTGTGCGGTGGCACGCACGTACAGTCCGCAGGAGAAATCGGATTCATCAAGATAACTGGCGAATCCGCGATCGCAGCGGGCACTCGTCGAATCGAGGCCGTTGCCGGTTCGGATGCCCACGCCCTCGCCAACGAACGCTTTCGCCAACTCGCCTCCATCACCCAAAATCTCGCCTGCAAACCGGATGAGGTTTCCGAACGGATCGTCGCCCTTCAGGCAAAGAACAAGGACCTCGAAAAAAAGTTGCGCTCGCATGAGCAGAAGGGACAAGCAAACCTTGCAGACGAGCTGATCGAACAAGCCGTAGAAAGCGATGGCATTCACTTCGTCAAGGGCATCGTTTGCGACGTCGCTCCCAACGACCTGCGCGGTCTTGCAGTGCAGGTGAACAAGGGCACCGCTCCCTCCGTCACGCTCCTCGTATCCATCGCGGGCGACAAGGCCACCATGATCTGCATTTCATCCGACGAAGCCGTCGCCAAAGGCCACAAGGCGGGAGACTTCCTCCGCGAACTTGCCACTCTTTTCGGAGGAAAGGGCGGAGGCAAGCCCGACTTCGCCATGGGCGGAGCCCCCGCCGGAGCCGACCCTGAAAAGACCCTCGCCGACTTCGCTTTCCCGTCGCAAGGTTCGTGAACCTCAGGCTAGTCCTGCCCCCCACCCTCGCAGCCTGCGCGGAACGGGACGCCATTCCAACCAAGCTCGAGCTAGATACGGGATCGGGCAAACCCGTATCCCCCGAAAAAGCCGCAACTGCCGGGCTTGCGGGACTACCCGATGCCGAACGTGCCGCCGCCTTTGTCATGGCCCAATGGTGCGGAGGTGAATTGTCTTCTCTTCTCCACTTAAGTAAAAAGCATCTGGCCGAGCTTCTCAAAATGCTTCGCGGCATTCCCTGCTTTTACTTCGCCCACAAACCGCAGGAGCCCATCGACTGGGACGACGGCGATCTGCTCGGCGTATCCCAACACCTGCCAAAGGAGAAAACAGCATCCGATTCGCAACGGCGGACTTCTGCTTCCTCCCCGACCTCCGGAAGTTCGGAAGAACGCGAGGTCTACCCCACCATTCGCGAGGAGGCATGGGCGGAGTACGAAGGTCGACCAATAGAGGTGGAAGGATCGACCGAGTACCTCATGATCACCTTGCCGTCCGACGAGCACCCCGCCTACAAGTCGACGCTTCGACTCCTGCGAGAGACAAATTTCCTACGCGATCGACAAAATCGTCGCTGGTGGTGGCTTCGTGGACGTGAAAAAACTCTCGATTTCCTAGCCGAGCACAAGGAAACCCTGGAACTCGACTTCGATGCCACCTTCACGGAAAATTTCCGAAACCATACGAAGTCCATTCGGGAAGCCACGGTAAAGACGGAGGCCAAGGAAAAGGAGGGCATGACCGAGATACAGGTAACCATTCGGGCGGGGGATGCCCCCGAAAGTTTGGTCGAGCAAGCATTGGCGATGGGCAGCAACCACGTCGAGTCCGGCGGAAAAGTCTACCTGCTCGGCAAAAAGATGCTGGAAAAGACCCATGCCCTTCAGCGTAGCCTGTCGGGGTCACACGAGGCCCCGCTCCTGCGCAAGGGCACCTACCACTTACGGGCGGAACAAACCGCGGAAAGCGAAGAAATACTTGTGGAGCTCGACCCCAAGTTCAAACCACCCGAAATCTGGAAGACCCGAGCCACGGGACTCCGCGACCTCGACAAGCTGGAACCACCTCCCCTTTCCAAGGAACTGGAAGACGTCCTGCGACCCTATCAAAAAATCGGCGTCGGTTGGATGCTGCATCTCTTTCGCCACAAACTCGGAGGTATCCTCGCGGATGAGATGGGTCTTGGGAAAACCATCC
>CAZXKR010000277.1:0-2770 GCA_964641305.1 uncultured Puniceicoccaceae bacterium
CCCGTTCCGCGGTCTCGCATGGGCATGCCCATTTCGACCAAGCACATCCGACAGTTGCCGGCCACCGTAAGCTTCGGGTGATAACAATAGTGCGGAATCTCCCGTCCGTGAATTTCAGCGGCTTCGATTAAATTGATGCCTGCGGGCACTTCAACTTCTTCACCGTTGAGAATGATCGAAACCATATCCACTTTACCGTTTCCGCTCATATGCAAAACTTCAGATCAACCGCAAACGCGCGGGCCCTTCCGCATCGTCATCGGGAGCTGGCTGGTTGGCCTTGGCAATGAATTCATCCTTAAACTTAGCGACAAAACTTTGAGTGGGCCATGCGGCCGCCTCGCCGAATGCGCAGATGGTGCGACCCTCGATTTGATTGGCCACCGAAACGAGCAAGTCGGGATCTTCCTCCCTGGCTCCGCCCGAGCACATGCGAGCACTGATTTTCCGCATCCAAAGGGAACCTTCTCGGCACGGGGTGCATTGGCCACAGGACTCGTGGGCATAAAAGGCGTTGATGTTGGCCATTGCCTCCACGATATCAACGCTGTCGTCCATAACGATTATGCCGCCTGAACCCGACATGCTGCCCGCGGCCATGGGACCATCGAAATCCAACGGGATATCCGTCACGCCCCAGTCAAACTCGGTGCCGTCCTTGAGCGTACCGGTAAACCGTTCGTCTGCTCGAAGCACTTTGGCGGAAGAACCGCCGGGAATAACGGCCTTCAAACTTCTACCCGGATTCAGACCGCCGCAGACATCGTAAATCATTTCCCCGAGCGTGAGAGCTCCGCACTCGAATTCAAAATATCCTGGTTTTTGAACCTGTCCGGAGACGCACCAGATGCGAGTTCCCGTATTATTAGGGATACCAAGCTTGGAAAATGCATCGCCGCCCATTTCCAAAATATGCTTAACGTTGCAGAGGGTCTCGACGTTATTGACGATTGTTGGACACTGATAAACACCCAACACGGCGGGGAAATAGGGAGGTTTGATTCGGGGGTTCGGCCGCTTGCCCTCCAAAGACTCGATCAGGCCGGTCTCCTCTCCACAGATATAGGCCCCTGCCCCACGATGCACCACGATATCGCAGGAATAACCGGAACCCAAAACATTGTCGCCGCACAACTTCTTTGCCTTGGCCTCGGCAATGGCTCGATCGAGGATTCGCGCCCCTTCGAAAAATTCGGCTCGTATGTATATGAAGGCCTGTTTGGCTTGAATGGCGTAAGCCGATATCATCATTCCCTCAATCAATTGATGGGGGTCTTTGTAGATGATTTGTCGATCCTTGAAAGTTCCAGGTTCGGATTCGTCGGCATTGCAAATGAGATAGATGGGCTTGCCCGACTTGCGATCGAGAAACTTCCATTTCATGCCCGTGGGAAAACCTGCCCCTCCGCGACCGCGAACACCCGACTTCAAGACCTCTTCGCAAATGTCTTCGGGCTTCGATTTGACCGCCTTCTTGAGCATGTCGTACCCACCATGCTTTAAGTAGCAAGGCAGGTCGTTGGAGTACCCCTTGGCATCGGCGTACTTCAAAATAATTCGTTTTTCCTTTGCTACTGCCATTTCGATTTACTTCTTTCCAGCGCCTTTCTTCCTCGAGGCAACAGTCTTTTTACGAGGTTTGGCAAGCCCATCTTCGTAACTTGTGAAATCCCGGTCCTTATCGAGCGTACCATTCTTTACCTGCTCGGCAAATTTCTCAGCGGCTTCACCTTGGACGTCTTCATAAGTCTTCTCATCAACAATGACCACGGGACCTTTGCCGCAATCGGCAAGACATTCCATGAATTCAATGGAAAAATCACCGTCTTCGGACACATGCCCTTCCTTAACTCCAAGTTTTTCCTCAAGGGTACGGCAAGTTTTGTAAGAACCTCGCAAAGCGCAAGGAAGGGTTCGGCATACGCGAACATGAGTCTTCCCCCAAGGCTTCTCCTGACGAATCATGGGATAAAAGGTAACGACCTCGTAAATGTTCACAGGTTGTAGCTCGAGCTTCTCCGCAATCCATTCCACGGCCTCGTCCGTAATGCAACCCTGCTCATCCTGCACCAAGTGGATGACCATGAGGGTGGCGCTCCGCTTCTCCGGATAACGGCCGATGACCTCGTCGATCTTGGTTAAAGTGTCTTTGGTGAGTTCCATGAGATTTATCGCTAGAACTTCAACGGTCGCACTCACCCATGACGAAGTCGAGGCTGCCAAGAATCACGGTGATATCGGAAAGCATATGACCCGGAACCATTTCCTCTAAAATGCTTAGGTTGCAAAAACTTGGCGCCCTAATCTTCAAGCGGTAGGGAACTCCCCCACCCTTCGAATACACGTAGAAGCCAAGTATCCCCTTCGGGTTCTCGGCCTCAAAGTAAACCTCTCCGGGAGGAACCTGCGGACCTTCCGTCACGATCATGAAGTTCTGGATCAATTCCTCCATGCTTGAGAGGATTTTTTCCTTGGGTGGCGCAAAAATCTTCTTGGCGTCTTCGGCATACCATGCCCCCCCGGGGAAATTGTCGATGACTTGCCTGACAATGCGAATGCTCTGACGAATTTCCTCTATGCGCACGAGGTAACGATCGTAGCAGTCACCCTTCACGCCAATGGGAACGTCGAAATCATACTGCTCGTAACCGCAGTATGGCTTGTCCTTCCGCAGATCCAGATCCACTCCCGAGGCTCGCAGGTTGGGTCCCGTAATGCCCCAGGCAAGAGCATCCTCCTTGCTAATGACGCCGATGTCCTCCGTGCGATC
>CAZXKR010000278.1:0-2747 GCA_964641305.1 uncultured Puniceicoccaceae bacterium
TTGCACCATGGCCTTGCCCTGTTCTCCCATCGCCAAGCCCGCTGCTTCCAGTACCGATTCGTACAGAGTCTTCAAGTTGAGGTCTTGTTCGATCACGAGATCGGAACCGGCGGGGGCCAATGCGACGACTTCGAACGGTTTCGATTCCCCACCCATCAAGCGTAGAAGTCCTCTGCGACCCTTCGGAGTATGAACGTAGGTCTTGTTGCGGAACCCGTCGGCAGTTGCAACGGAACTAAAGCCTAGTGCCGAAATGGCGTCCAGTCCCGTAATCTTGAGCAAGGCGGGAACGTTTACAGGGGGGACGTCAGGCTGGATCTTTCTCATTTCATCCAGAAACGAATTGGCGTATTTACCGATGGCGGTCAGGTCGCCGTCCACGCTAAGATATCCGAAGACGACGCCACCCAAGTCGACTTGCCCTGTAACGGAAGCGAAGCGAGCCGCTTCCTCCGCGGGATCGGACGGGGCTTGGTCGGGAAGAGCGGGAGCTGCTCCGATCGTTCCGGACAGGGGCAAGATAACAGCTAAGAGTAATAAGGTGATTTTCATCATCGTGCTTAATATTTTAATGGTTGATTTCAGCAATGATTCGGTCTCAATCTCCGCGCTGGGGGATAGGTTGCTTCAAACCTGGTCTAGCGTCAATTTCGTGCTCCAGAAGTTGGTCGTGAATATCCACTTCGTGATCATGAACTGCCTCCATCTCATTCACCATATTCATCGCCTGGACAACTGGCATGGTGGTGGCAATTCCCATAAGCAATGGACCGGCGAGACTTGATACGATGTTGGCCTTGTGTGAGTGAGCGGAATTGGAAACGGTGAGTATCCCGTCCTTGGAATTAGTGGTCACGCTCCCCTCCCCTCGTACGTTTTTTGGGAGAAACAACTTAAGGAAGGTATTGAGGATAAGACCTTCGGCTCCGCCTAGATCTTCGACGTCCATCGCCGATTCCAAAACCTCTCTAAGGGCGGAGAAGAGAGCGGGTGATGCGTAAGTTATGGCAGTTCCTTTCATTGGAAGACCCACCATGGTTTTCCGAAAGTCAGGGTCGTCCTCCAAGTTGGGTTTCGGTATAAATAGGTTTTCCGCGAATTCCAATCCCGATGCCAAGACTAGCTTGCCGCTCGGACGGTGATGAACCAAAACCGGGTTCGTACTTCCGAAAAGTTCCAAGATCTCGGCATCCATTACGGAGTATTGCTCGGGTTCGATCGCAAGCTGCACACCCACCCAATTCGGATTTCGTACGATCTTGGCGGGAGGACGCTCCGTAGGATGCGCCAGCATAGGTTCGAGAATTTTGGCCAGTTCGTCCGCCACCCATCCCAACTCGTCGATCAGTACGGCAGCCCGCATGAGGGGGGATTGCAATCCCTCGGCATCGGGATGAGTCAAACTGATTTTCTTATCGAGATCGGCGTCTATGATTACTGAGATCTGCGTATCCAAGTCCGCCAATACTTTCTTCATGGTGAAGGGAATGGGAGGAGGAAGCGGTTGATTGACTGCTCCATCCATCATTGCCTTGAAAAGAGCTCCCTGCTCTCCCATGCCTGCAACAAGGGCTTCCTGAATCGATTCGTAAACCACCTTGAGATTCAAGTCCTGCTCGAAAACGAAATCCGAGCCTGCAGGAGCCAATTTGACGACGTCGAACGGTTTCGATTCGCCACCCAGCATACGAAGGAGCCCCCTGCGACCTTTAGGCGTGTACAGATAGCTCTTGTTGCGAAACCCGCCCTCGACGCTCTTGGAGCTAAAGCCAACGGCGGAAATGGCGTCCAAACCGGAAACTTTTAATATGGCGGGAACGTCGACTTGGGGAACGTCGTGCGCAAGCGGTCGCATTCCGTCCATGAAGGACTTGACGTAGGCGCCGATGGCCGAGAGATCGCCGTCTACGCTGACATAACCGTAGAGGACGCCACCTAAATCGAGCTGCTTGGCAACGGTTTCAAAGCGGGCGGCATCGGCGACGGGGTCCGGCGGAGCTTGATTGGGAAGAGTGACGCCGACGTTGGGCATCATGAAAAGCGCGGGCCCAAACAGAAGCGGCAAAAGAGTGGAAAGTAGGGAAAAGGACATAACTATTTAGTTAGGGTTGCGGATGATTACTATGTAGGAATGAAATCAAGCAGTGATTGAACTTGATCGTTCTTGATCGTTTTTGATCGTTTTCGGAAATGAGGTCAAATACTATAGTTAGTTGTTTATGATATAAATTTATAGGAACTACCCACCTACTCCACATTAAACTAACACCTATTTGCGTATATTTACCTCTTTTTTCCGACACATAGATGGAATTGTAAATGAATCGCTGAAACGACGGCCGGTTTCCGGAACACTATAACGGAAGGGTAAAAAAAACTTATTTCGAATCCTTTGCTTCCTTCAGGATGTTGATCCCATTGGGCATGAACGGGTGATAGGTCTTTGTATTCTTGTCGTAGAACAGGTATGTCTTCACGAGGTCACCCTTATTTGGAACAGGTTGATGCCCCTGAGGCCCCGGCAACGGAGGAAACCGAGTAGATGGCTGCCATGCCTCTAAAGACAATTCATCGCCTTCCTTGACGTCCTTGCCTTTTTCCACGGCGATGACTTCCACGGTAATCTTGAAGATTCGGTCGCGGGCGATGAGGAAATCGCTCCTGCTCGACCGTCTTCTTGACTTTTGAGTTTTGGAGCTCAGGGCGACGACTTTGCCCCGAACGACGTGCGTCGCCTCCTCCATCAT
>CAZXKR010000279.1:0-2735 GCA_964641305.1 uncultured Puniceicoccaceae bacterium
CGCATACTGGCTATCTTGCCTTGGAATCGTTAGGAATGAGTAGCATTCTCATTCTCGGAGCCAAACTCGTAAACGAAGGGACCATCGAGGAAAAAGACCTTTTAGTCGATGCCACCGGCCGCATATCCCGAATAGAAAGCGACCTTTCGGCAGCAACGGCAGACGAAACGATCGATGCAGCAGGTCATTACCTTTTGCCTGGCCTGATCGATGATCAAGTCCACTTTCGGGAACCCGGCCACACCCACAAAGGTACCATTGCTTCCGAATCTCGGGCTGCCGCTGCAGGTGGCATAACCACATTCATGGAGATGCCCAACGTTGTACCTCCCACCACCTCCATGGAACGGTTACGCGGCAAACTCGCCATCGCCGCTCGCGACTCCGTCGTCAACTACTCCTTTTATTTAGGCGCATCCAACACCAACATAGAGGATGTAAAAACAGCGTCTCCCGAAGAAATAGCAGGCGTCAAAATCTTCATGGGATCATCCACGGGAGACATGCTTGTGGACAATGAAACCGCACTGGAGCAAATCTTTCTACACGCACCCACGCCAATCGCCACTCACTGCGAGCATACTCCCACCATTCTCGAAAACGAAAAAGCCTTTCGAGGACGGCTCGGAGATGAAGTCCCCTTCTCCGCCCACCCCGAGATCCGTTCCCGCGAAGCCTGCTTGCGTTCTTCCACCTTCGCCGTGGAACTGGCTCGCCGCAACAACGCCCGACTGCATGTCCTCCATATTACGACAGCCGAAGAGCTCGACCTTTTCGACGCAGGTCCCGTTGACGGGAAACGCATTACCGCCGAAGCCTGCGTTCATCACCTGCACTTCGACGACTCCTCCTACGCCACCCATGGATCTCTGGTAAAATGCAACCCCGCCATCAAGAAACCTTCCGATCGCCAAGCCATCCGCAAGGCAGTCAACGATGGTCGGATAGACGTAATCGCAACCGACCACGCGCCTCACACTCTCGAAGAAAAGGACTCCTCCTACTTTCAAGCGCCATCAGGTCTACCTCTGGCTCAACACTCTCTGCTAATCCTTCTAGAGCTTTGGCGTGACGGCGTCTTCACCCTCGAAACCATAGTGGAGCGAGCCTGCCACGCGCCCGCCCGCCTTTTTGAAATCCAAGAGCGCGGATTCCTCCGCGAAGGTCACTGGGCCGATCTCGTGTTAGTCGACACTAACTCCGAAACCCACGTCACGCCAGACACTCTTCAATCCAAATGCGGATGGTCTCCCTTCGATGGCCAAAGCTTTCGCTCCCGCATCGCCGCCACCATCGTCTCCGGCCAAGTCGCCTATCGCGACGACCAAGTCCGCGACCAAGTTCGTGGTCGCCAAGTCATATTTGCCAAGGAACGGCGCTAGCTTTCCGTTACCACCCAAAACCCGATCACGTGTTCGCTCGCCTACTCATCCTCTTCATCACCGTTCCGCTTATCGAGCTTTACTTGCTCGTAAGCATGGGAAGGATCGTTGGACCAATTCCGACCATCGGTCTTGTCATTCTCACCGGTTTTTGGGGTGCCCATCTCGCCAGAAGCCAAGGCCACTCCATTTTGGCGAGGATGCAAAAGGAAATCCAAGCCGGACGAGTTCCGGCGGGAGAACTCATCGAGGGAGTCCTCGTCCTAATCGGGGGGATCGTCCTGCTCACGCCCGGACTCCTCACCGACCTTGCCGGCTTCGCTCTAATGATGCCGGGTATAAGAAGGTATGTTCGCAATCGCCTACGAGAACGATTCGCGGCAAAAGCCAAAATGCACTTCCGCACTCAGCCCGGAAGCACCGATAATCGCCACCATCACGACGACGACGTAATCGACGTCTAGGACGCTTTCTCACCATTCCAAGATTTTGGTTAATTTGTAATAGCCTAATGGGCAAGAAACATGCTACATTCTTAATTCATGAATCTTCGATCCCTTACTCAAATCCTCATTCCGGCGGCAACTTTCCTCTTGATGTCCTGTGGAAGTGAATTCGATGGAAGCTACTCGGGCAATGTGAACGGCAAGGGAATCGTGCTCCACTTGGACGAGGATAAAAAAGCGCAAATAACCGGATACTTCCCAGATACGCTGGAAGGGACATGGAAGGAAGAGGACATCCTAGGGAAGAGCGCTATTTGGGTGATCTTCGAAGGTCCCACAGAAAAACCATTCAGGCTGCGTTTCGAATTACAATCCGAGGATAAGGGTTTGAGAGTGACCGGAATCAAGGCGCGACCTCTAGGCAAGGGAACGAAACTCACTCCCATAGAGTTGAAAGGCACACCAATACTCAGCCCTTCAAATCCAAAACTTTAAACCACAAGATTCAACAAAGGAATATCATCATGCAATACAAGGTAATCGTAGAGGATGCCGCTCGAGGGCTCATGGGCGACTGCGGTATGGAGACAGCCGCCGCTATATTGTCGGAAAAGGTAAACGAGGCCATAAAAGATGGTTGGGAACCGTTGGGCGGCATCGCTCATAGCGAGAACCGTCAAGAAAACCCATTTCTTCTTCAAGCTATGATTAATCGTTCGCCAAGTCCTGCTGGCGATACCGAGAAAGTTCCATCCCCTGCGCCGCCCGAAGCTTAAGCATCTCGCAAGCAGCTTGTTCTTTCGCGCACTAGCAGAGTTTCAAGTGCCCGAAAGTGTGCAATCCTATGGATGTATTTTGTTTTTTGCGTTAAGCCCCTAGCCCAGTGGATTGTGATGTTAGGACAGTA
>CAZXKR010000280.1:0-2718 GCA_964641305.1 uncultured Puniceicoccaceae bacterium
ATCAGCGATGGTCTCGGCATCGACTTCGAAGCTTTTAATAGCAGAGGAAGGCAATTCGAATTTAAAGTCGCGAAAAGTGCGCTCGAGTACTGTTACCAGACCGCGTGCACCCGTTTGTTCGAGGGCCGCCTTGTCGGCAATCTTGCAGATTGCGTCTTCCGTAATATCGAAGGTTATATCGTAACCTGCGAAGTCGCTCCGATATTGCTCCAGTACGTTACCCTCGGAACTGAGAAGAATACTTGCCAAATCCTCGCCGGAAAGTTCATCGCAGGCTACGCGAACCGGAAGTCTCCCAACGAATTCGGGTTCAAAGCCATAGTCAATGAAATCTCGAGTCTCGGACTGGTGGAGGAATTCCGAGACCGGGCGAGCATCGGCGGATTGCTCTTCCGAGGAACCGAAACCGATACGGGAAAGGGATAAACGTCGTTTCACGTTTTCCGCCAGCTTGTCGAAAGCCCCGCTCACGATGAAGAGAATATTTCGGGTACTGATGGAGCTCTTGCGTGGCTTGCCGCCACCCTTTTGCATTTCCATAAACGCCTTCATCTGCCCCATCATGTCCTGAGGAGAGTGCAGGTTGACGTCCGTCTCCTCCATCAATTTGAGAAGGTTGATCTGCACGCCGCGACCAGAAACGTCTCGACCACCTTTCGAAGATTCCGAAGCGATTTTGTCGATTTCGTCGACGAAAATTATTCCGTATTCAGCCAACTCGACGTCCCCGTCGGCAACTTTTACAAGATCTCTCACGAGGTCCTCGACGTCGTTGCCGACATACCCCGTCTCCGAAAACTTCGTGGCGTCTGCCTTAACGAAGGGAACCCCGATAAGCTTGGCCACGTTTCGCATAAGGTAGGTTTTGCCCACCCCGGTCGGACCGAGAAGGAGCAAATTGGGCTTCATGTATTCGCGGTTCGCTAGCTTTGGTTCCTCGATGCAGCGACGGACGTGATTGAAGTGATCGCAAACGGCTACCGACAAGACACGCTTCGCTTGTTCCTGCTTCACCACGAAACGGTCGAGGTAATCGCGAATCTCCTTCGGCTTCCGATCAAAGTTCCTTATCCCGGCGAGCCGCTCATCTCGGGACTTGCCCTCGTCGGGTTCCTCGGATTCTCCCGAACTTCCGGCATCGTCTCCCTTTTCGGCATCGTCGCCTGAAGCCCCCGCATTCATAAAAGGAGCGAAGGCTACTTGCACATTTTGATTTTTAAGAAGATCTTTGAGTTGCTTCTGAAGCTCTTCCAGAGGGTTTTCGTCGTCTTTTTTCGACATGGAAAAAATAAATTGGGTTTGACAGGTCGTTGATTTAGAAAAATCTATGTGATTTACCTTATACCTAAACTCCTCTTCATCCATTTACAAACTGTTTTACCGCCATGTCCAACAACCTCACCAAGCGGCAGATCGTCCAAACGATTTACGAGAACAATAATTACAAGCAAGAGGACGTTCGTCAGATCGTCCAACAGACCTTGGATATTGTTCGTGATGCTCTCATTGCCGGTCGCAACATCGAGCTACGAAAATTCGGCGTATTTGAAATCCAAGTGCGCAAAGCCCGCGTAGGGCGAAACCCAAACCGCCCGGAAACGGACGTCGTCATTCCACGTCGCGCCGTAGTCAAGTTCAAGGCGGGCAAGGAATTGAAGGAAGGGTTGGTCAATCTGGATTTGGACGCAATCGATCCTTCCTGACTCGTTTCGCTCAACGCACCACGTCGGCCATGTTTGAAAGCCTGCCAGGCTTTCGGGAATTCTATCCGGAGGAATGCTCGCGCCGTAACCACTTGTTTCGAATCTTTCGAAACGTCGCCCGCACCTTCTCCTTTAGGGAATATGACGCTCCCGTGCTTGAACCACTCGATCTTTACGTCGAGAAATCTGGCGAAGAAATAGTCGGACAACTTTTTCACTTTACTGACAAGGGCGACCGTAAAGTGGCCCTGCGTCCGGAATTGACTCCTACCTTGGCTCGCATGGTTGCCGCTCGGGCTAACTCGCTTAGACGACCGATCAAGTGGTTCAACGTCGGCGAGCACTTCCGTTACGAGCGTCCACAAAAGGGACGATTACGCGCCTTCTATCAGTTCAACGCCGACGTCATGGGCGAGGAGGACGTCGCGGCGGACGCAGAGCTCGTCGCGCTGCTGGTAGCGATTTTCAAGGCTTGTGGACTCGGGAGTAACGATTTCCGAGTCCGCCTCAGCGACCGAGTGACCTGGGCTTTGTTTCTTTCCTCGCTCGGCGTAAGCGACGAACAACGCCCTGCCCTACTCGACGCAATCGACAAAAGCGAACGACGAAAACCTGAGCAAACTCTCGAAAGCATTGAGGGAGCGATGCCCGGCAGAAGCGAAGAAATTCTTTCGGGCATCGAGGAGATGAAGGCCGTTTCAACTTTTGATGCCTTGAACGAACGGCTCGTTTCTTTCGGCGAAGAAGGTGAAAGACGCGCCGGCAAGTGGGCCGAACTTCTTAAACTCCTCGAATCCCATGACGCGGCAGATTGCGTGGGTATCGATCTATCCATTGTTCGAGGCCTCGCCTATTACACGGGCTTCGTCTACGAGGCCTTCGAGACTTCCGGCGAGTCCAGAGCTCTTGCTGGCGGGGGGCGTTACGACCATCTCGTAAAAAAACTTTCGGGCAACGTGGACCTGCCGGCCGCCGGCTTCGCCATAGGAGACGTCACCCTGACCGATTGCTTGGA
>CAZXKR010000281.1:0-2717 GCA_964641305.1 uncultured Puniceicoccaceae bacterium
CACGGAGCGATCATACCCGTCAAAGCCTGATCCGTGGTTTGAAAAAACGCCGTTTCGTATCCCTTTTCAACCTCCTGCTTTTTGCAGTGATGGCGGGGTCGGGCGTGTGGGCGTTCGCCCAGCCCTTCTCAATTCAGGTGATCGGGTTACATGCTTTGACCGGTTTTGTCTTCATTGCGGTGATCGGTTTGCATATCGCGAACAACTTCGTGCCCCTAAAGAAATATTCAAAGCACCCGGTTCTCTGGTTGGTGGTTGCGCTTACCGGGGCCTTGGGAGCTGTCTTTTATTTTCAGCCAAGCCCAGTCAAAGCGGTTCTCGGCTTGAGCGGGAATTTGGGTCCTGCCTTGGACCGCTTTGAAATGACTGAAGAGGGAATGAAATATGACTACGTTCCCTCGCCCTCCTACAAACTGTCTTTGGATATCCGAACCGGTTCCACCTATTCTCTGGAGAATCCACCTCGGTTGGCCGTTTGGTTGGAAAACCAATCCTTCTATCATATCAAAACGCTCTATGCATCCGAATCGGAGGATGCGAAGGAAATGCTTCCCTACTGGGCCTACAAGGTCAAGGGGTGGGAGCAGGCCAAGGCGGAAGCGAAGAAAAGAGGGGTTGATCTCAACGAGACAGTGGATGCCGTGTCCGGAGCTACAGAGAATGGTTCCTTTGATCCGGCCGACTACATTCTGCCCGGTGAGACGAATTCATCCATGCCTTACCGGGTGATGATCGAGATCAATCAGCCTGACGACCCGTCCGAAAAATTAGAGGATCAGCCGTCTCTGATTTACCAAGTTGAAGTGGATAATTACGACCCGAAGACTTTTCAACTCCTCGAACTTGTGGGTTATCCGGTAAAGGAAATGATCGAAGAGAGTGAGGAGGAATGGGCGATCTATTACGTCGACGAACGTTTCGGGTCTGCGATGAGTCTTATCAATAGTGCTCTTCTGATGATTGACCGGTCTCCTTGATGACCGACGAAGTCATTCTCCCCGTTGGTAAAACAATCAGTGAATGCAACGCAACCGGAGTGTCACATGATTTCAAGTAATTCGCACTCGAAAATCAACGTATCCCCTGGCTTGATCTTGCCGCCGGGTCGCGGGTTGTCGCCGTACCCCAACTCGCTGGGGATGTAAATGCGAACTTTCCCGCCGACTTTTACTTTTGTGAGTCCACCGGAGAATCCCTTGATGACGCCCCGCATGGGAAAGCTTGCAGGTCGCTGCCGTTCCACGGAACTGTCGAATACCGTGCCATCGATCAAGGTGCCGTGGTAGTGCAGTCGCACCGTATCTTCCATGGTGGGACTGGGTCCTGTCCCCACTTTAAGAATTTCATAGTAGAAACCCGAAGGGTCTTTCAAAACACCCTTTTCTTGCTGGAGTCGGGCAAGAAACTGCTTTCCCTTCGCTTTGTTTGCAGAAGATGTCTTTGCTCCTGCCGATTCTTTGGCCTTGCGAGCAATCTCCATCTTCACTCGCATGATTGCCTCTATTTTGGGTTGGAGGCTTTGTACTTCGGGTGGAACTTCCTTCAGCTTCATTCCTTTAACAATTCCGGAAATAATCAATTCGATTTCTTGGTCCGAAAACTCCATTCGTGAAAGTCCCGAACCTTGAGCGAACATCATGCCGATGGCCTCGAATACCTTAGGATCCGGTTGAGGCGCCTCCTCGGCGGCGTTAGCTGACGATGCGAGTAACATCGAACTTATTGCGCAGAGGCTCCACGCCTTCATTCCTGCCCTAATTGAATCGGAGTTATTTTTCATACTAGGAAACTCGCCTCTGTGGGGATCGAGTCAACCGAAATAAGCTGATTTCTCTTCATCGATTACTACGAAAACTATCGCATCGAACTACAGACTTGAGTAATAAATCCTCTCTTTTCTCGCTCTATTCAAGGGAGAGGTCGTGCAAAAAAGCGCATCAACCTTTTCGAAAGCTCGTATTTGCAAACTATGAAAAAGACCTTCAATCTAGTGCATCCCAAAATCAAATTCGCCAGGCTCGTGGAAGCAGTGAGATCTGATGTGAAAAAATACTTAAAGAGAGAGCGAAGAAAAGAGCTTCCGGAAGGGGTCGACTTTTGGGACTTTGATTGTAAGTTCGGACCGACTGCTGAGCAGGCGAAGGTCATTCACGTGGCTGAAATCGGAAAATTCATTGATGCCGCCGAAGAGGAACATTTGGAGTCGTTTTACATGGAAATTTTGGCCAAGAGAGGTCACAGGACAAAAAAGCCCAAATAAATTTCGAAACGGAAGCAACCGAAGTCTGCTTTTAGTTCTAACCGAAGATGTCGAGGATGGGTTTGCCCGCCGTCAGTGGGCGAGAAACTCCAGAGTTGTCGGCCGCTAAGTTCAAGGGTATGCCCATTGCATGGAGAACGGTGGCATGGATGTCTTGAGGGTGAACCGGATCGCTCTCGGGTGCGGCCCCGATCTTGTCCGACTTTCCGTAGACTGCGCCACCGCGAATGCCGCAACCTGCGAGGATGGCTGAGAAACATTTCGGCCAGTGTTGGCGACCCGGAGGTTGCTGTGTGAGAACTTTAGGCGTGCGACCAAATTCTCCCATTACCACGACGAGCGTATCGTCCATCATGCCAGTCGCCTTAAGGTCGGTGAATAAACCGTACAAGGCTTGATCCAGACGCGGCAGGCAAAAGCCCATGCCATAGGAACCGTTTCCAAAGGCATTTCCCAT
>CAZXKR010000282.1:0-2697 GCA_964641305.1 uncultured Puniceicoccaceae bacterium
ACGATACTTTTCAACCCGTGGAGGTGGGTAAGGGCGGTCATCGTTTCACGGAGAAAAATTACATCAACCCCGGAGACCACAATCATTTGCATTACTACGTATGGCGCTGGTACTCTCAAGTTTCCGGTGGTTCGGCCGAAGTGATTCGTCATGCTATTGCCGGTGAACGAGGAAACGACGTCACCACCTTCGGGAATGGAGTCAGCGGAAGCGAGCAGTACAAGATATCTTCCTACAACCGCACCAAGAATTCGTTCATCGTCTTGCTCTACCTGAGTGGCGGCGCTGGGACTGGTTACGTCGACGTTTCCATTCCGTCCACAATCCAGGACGGCAAGTACTACAACAATGAGTTCTCCAAAATCGATTTCCGGGGAGAAGGCTTTAAGGATGGAGCGATGTATCGGGTTAAGGTTGTCACCAAGGATATTAACCGCACTACCGGGGCGGACGAAAAAGTTTCAATCCAAGAGAGCAAGGAATCCATTGTTGCCAATGGCAAGCTCACCTTCAGGGTCGGAGCCGTGCGCAAGTTCACGACCATCGAGTTTCTTCCCGTAGACTAACTCCATGGAGAAGGCATATTGAGTGAACTGCATCGGCAGTCTTGTTTCCTTCAATACATTTAGAATGAAATTATGAATTACTTGAACACGCTTTTCAATCTTACTTCCTCTATCTTCGTAATGTCGAAAATCGCTGCTGCCGTTCCGATGACTGCGGATATTGTTGTCTACGGTGATGGATCAGGAGGAGTGACCGCAGCCGTCCAGGGTGCCCGCATGGGGAAATCCGTCATTCTGGTATCAAATTATCACGGTCATCTCGGTGGGCTTACTTCATCAGGTCTCGGTTGGACGGATATCGGGAATCGTGCTATTCTAGGTGGCCTTTCCCGTGAATTCTATGGCCGGGTCTATAGACATTACCAAAACGAATCCGCATGGGTTCACCAGAAAAGGGACCAGTACCCGAAGAAAGGGCAGGGTGCTCCTACCTTCGATCCTTTGACGAAACTCGCGAGTGCCTTCGAGCCCAAGGTGGCCGAGCAGGTCTTTAAGGAGATGACCATGGAAGCAGGTGTAAAAATCATTCAAGGCCGCATCGATCAATCGAATGGTGTAAACCTCAACGGCACCTCGATCTCCCACCTCCGTCTTGATGACGGTAGGGTCATCGGTGGAAAAATGTTTATCGATGCTTCTTACGAGGGAGATCTTATGGCCGCCGCCGGCGTCTCCTTCCGCACGGGCCGAGAGTCGAACAAGGAATTTGGCGAGACTCACAATGGTTACACTGGGACTCGTCATGGGAACCAGGTCGAGGTTCAGATTGATCCCTATCTTACTCCAGCGGACTCCACCTCAGGGCTCATTCGCGGCATTACGAATCCTGCTCCAAATGCCTCCAAGACGGTAATCGGCGCGGGTGACCATCGCTTTCAGGCCTACTGCTACCGACTCTGCCTAACCGATGCGCCTGAAAACCGGATTTTAATCACCAAGCCCAAAGGGTACGACGAAGCTGATTTCGAGATTGTCCTACGTGCTGTGGAAGCAGGCAAAAAAAATCGGTTTTTCAAGACTTCCCCGATGCCCAACCGGAAAACTGACTCGAACAACGTCAGCGGAATCTCGATGGACTACGTCGGCAAGAATTATGGAACTGATGAAAACGGTAAGCCATGGAACTGGGCCACTCTCAAGCATAAGCAACGCGACGCTCTCGCCAACGAGCATATTTACTGGCAGCTCGGCCTCATTTGGACGATACAGAACCACCCCCGGGTTCCCGAGGGAATTCGGAAGGCGTGGTCGCAGTGGGGGCTCTGCAAGGATGAGTTCACCGACAACGACGGCATTCCTTACAATCTTTATGTGCGGGAGGCCCGTCGCATGTCCTCTCCTTTCGTTATGACGGAGGCCCACTGTCGCAACGAATTACCTATCGATGATTCAATCGCCATGGGTGCCTACACAATGGATTCCCACAATGTTCAGCGTCTCGTGCAAAACGGGTTCGTAAGGAATGAGGGAGACATTCAGAAACCTCTCAGGAACAAGGGACCTTACCGTATATCCTATCGGGCCATCGTTCCCTCACCGGATGAATGTACAAACCTACTCGTGCCTTGGTCGCTTTCGTCGACCCACATTGCCTTTGGGAGCATTCGGATGGAGCCTGTTTACATGTGCCTCGGACAAGCTGCCGCAACTGCGGCCTCTTTGGCCATAGATCTGGAAAGCTCCGTACAGGATGTGCCCTATTCGTCTTTACGTGAGCGGCTCCTTGCCGACGACGCGCGCCTTGAGATGCCCGAACCCAAGCCTGTCGTGGTTCCTGATGGGATTCTTCTTGATGACGATTTGGCGGAATTTTCGGGTACATGGGGCACCGGTTATAGTATTCGACCTTTCATTGGCACCCGCTACAGGCATAACGCCGCCAAGGCTTCTCCGAAAACCAAGGCGACCTTCTCCATCCCAAAACTCGCATTGGATGGAGTGGCCCGCGAAGTACGCATCCATTGGCCTGCTCAGGAAAACCGGGCGACCAATGTTCCCATTACCATTACTCACTCCGAGGGTGAGACAAAATATACGCTTAACCAACGCGTGCCCGGTAAACTAGGTGGTTGGGCCTCCCTCGGAACCTTCGCCTTTGATAAGCAAAGTTCGGTTGTTATCGGTACCAAGG
>CAZXKR010000283.1:0-2689 GCA_964641305.1 uncultured Puniceicoccaceae bacterium
CACTGGACAAGGTTTTAGGCGAGCGGGGACATGAATTGCCCGGGCGATTGAGGCATTTTCTTGAAAACCGAAGTTATCAAAAGGCTTTGGTCTTTTTGGAGGGTGGGGAACCTGAGAAGGGAACTTGCGGCAAGTGATTGGAGACTCTGTGGAATTTCTCGATGGGTAACGATAAAGCTAAAGACGGGAGAATATCGACCGATGCCGTTGGCACTGACTTCGGAAGCAATCCTTTCGATAGTTTGAGTTCGGGCGGTTTGCGCAAAGTAGTGATCTCTAAAGATACTTCGAAAAAAGTCGCCAAACCCTCGCGGAAATCATCTGGTCACCGTTTGGACGTAAGGCGAGAAAAGTCTGGTCGTGGCGGTAAAACCGTAACTACGGTGAAGGGTTTCCCGCCGGGAGTTTCTTGGGTTGAGCGCAAGGAAATGCTGCGAGACTTCAAGAAACGTTTAGGAACCGGGGGAGTATTTGCCGACGGTCAATGGGAAATACAAGGAGACAAACGAGACGAGGTCGTCGTTTGGTTAGAGGAGAAGGGGTATCAACCCATCCTGAGCGGCGGTTGATTTAGGAAGCAGTTTGCTTCTCGCCTTCGTGTGCCACGTCTTCGTGGTGAACGGTATCTTCAGTATCCTCAGTTTTTTCCTGAGAACCTTCTGTAGATTTGGCAGCCTTGAAATCGTGATCCTCTATGGGTTCTTGGCTCATGACTTCGTTGATGTCTTGTTCCCATTCGGTCTTGGCCTTTCGGAATTCCTTAACTCCTTTTCCGAGAGAACGAAACAGCTCCGGTACCTTCTTGGCTCCGAAGAGCAAGAGTACGATTAGGAAGATGAGAATGATTTCTCCGCCGCCAAAGTTACCAATGAAGGCGAGCGCGGGATCAAGTGAGACTTTCATAGATTAATTAAAGTATTTGGAGATTCCTCTTGAGGCAAACTTTTTGTCGGTAGTGAGTTGCGGAAAGTTTGTGAGGGTCAAATCACAATCCGAGTTGGCGAAGCGCTTCAGGTTTGGGTTTGTTGACGGAACTTTGATCGGCCTCGAAGAAGCCATGCAATTGACGAATGCGGGTTGGGTGGCGCATCTTGCGCAGGGCTTTGGCCTCGATCTGGCGGATACGTTCGCGGGTGACCTTGAACTGGCGTCCCACTTCCTCCAGAGTGCGACTGTAGCCGTCCTTTAGCCCAAAACGGAGGGAAAGTACATTGCGTTCGCGTTCGGTCAGGGAGTCTAACACGTCTATGATTTTTTCCCGTAGCAAGGAGTATGCGGTCATGTCGTAAGGATTTTCCGCGCCCTTGTCTTCAATGAAGTCTCCGAAGTTTGTGTCATCGCTGTCACCTACGGGACTTTGCAGTGAGATGGGTTGCTGAGCCATCTTCATTATGTTTTGCACCTTATCGACGGGGAGTCCCATTTCCTCCGCTACTTCGTCCGAGGTCGGTTCGTGTCCCAATTCCTGTAGGAGTTGCTTCTGGACCTGCATGACTTTATTCAATGTCTCGATCATGTGAACGGGAATACGAATGGTCCTCGCTTGGTCGGCTATGGAGCGAGTGATTGCTTGGCGAATCCACCATGTGGCGTAGGTGGAGAATTTATAGCCTCTACGGTACTCGAATTTCTCCACGGCTTTCATTAGCCCCATGTTGCCTTCTTGAATGAGGTCTAGAAAAGAGAGTCCGCGATTGGTGTACTTTTTGGCGATTGAAATGACGAGACGCAAGTTGGCCTCGACCATTTCGGTTTTTGCAATGTGGGCTTCGCGCATGAAAGATCGTACCTCCCGAATGAGTTCCGAGAGAGCTTCGGGATCCATGCGGTATTTCTCCCGGAATTGAGACAGTTCATTTCGAACCTTTTCTAGTTTTACGCCCTTGCGCTTGACCTTGACCGTATCCTTCTTGGCCATGTTTATGTGCCGAAGATGTCGGGTGATTGTCTTGAGGTCGGGGTTGATTTTGGCGATGAAGTCCTCGAATACCTTCAATTTGAAACAGCACTTCTTGAATATTGGGGCGAGCATACCCTGATACTTAAGAAATCGATTGGTGGCTCGCTTTTTCTGTGTTTGGTCTTTTGCCTCTTCTGCTTGGCCCCAAGCACGGATGATTTTCACCAGTAGAGCGTTACCTGCGTCCAGTTGCTTGGCTAGGTTTTTGAAATAGGTTTCCCGGCTATCGATCTTCTTGTCTAGGACAACCCGATCAAAACGCTCTTCGCGATCGATCAGGTTTTGAGCCAGTTCCAATTGGAATTGGGCAGTGAGATCGACAGAGAACAGCAACTTGAGAGCCGCCGATTCAGCTTTTTCAATTCGCTTGGAAATATCTACTTCCTCTTCTCTGGTCAGAAGGGGTACTTGGCCCATTTGCTTCAAGTACATTCGGACAGGGTCGTCCAGCATGTCTCCCTGAGTGGTGCGGGCGTATTCTTCCTCCGATTCTTCCTGCTTTTTCTTGAATTTATCAACCTCTACGCCATCTAGAATTTTGACTTCCAGATTGTTGAGGATGGAAATTACGTTTTGCAGTTCTTCTGGCTGGCTTGCAATCTCCGGAAGGGCTTTGTCTATATCCTTGTAAGTGAGAAAACCCTGTTCACGGGAATGATGAATCAGGTGATGGACCTTATCCGTGATTGCATCGTCCAAAGGTTTTGGAGTGGGTGCTTTACCCGAGAC
>CAZXKR010000284.1:0-2670 GCA_964641305.1 uncultured Puniceicoccaceae bacterium
GCGGGAATCCCGAACATCGTGACCATGCCCCCGGTGAACATTCCGACAAGTCCGCAGGCAAGGATTCCTGTAGCGACCCCAATAAACAAGTGGGTAGTCGTGGGAGCATCCCCACCGACCGACTGGATCGCCAAGGCGGTCACCACTCCGGAAAAGGCGACTAAGCTACCGACCGACAAATCGATGCCTGCGGTAATGATGATCATAGTCATTCCGATCGCAATGATCGCCACCACCGATATCTGTTTCATGATGTTCAGCAGGTTGGCCTTCTTCAGGAAATTAGGCCATTTGTAACTGGCGGGGGTATAGACCTTGGCCTTGGCCAACAATGGATACTTGATGGCGAGCTTCGGCAATTGCTCCTTGCAGAAGTTCGCCATGTGGCGATCCGCGGCAATGACGGCGAGGGGGGTGTCGGTTTCCGCGATCGCAACCAATGCCTTGCGGGCCCCGGCGGGCTGAGTGACGGCACTCTCGAGCACATTCAAGCCCGATGCCTTCAATTCCGATTCCAAGGCTTCCGCAAAAGTTCCACCTCCGCCACCTTGCCGAACATGAACTAGCGCGTTAGTTCCCTTGCCATTTTTCGTCGATAAATCCTGCACCAGATCCTGAGCCGCATCCGCATCCGCGGGCCACTGCTCCTCCATTGTCACGACGCTAAATCCGGCCCCAAGCAAGATGAGGACGAGGATCGTCCCGTATTCAGATAGAAGTTTCTTCCAGTTTGAATTCATAAAGCGCTACCCTACGGCTATT
Organism: uncultured Puniceicoccaceae bacterium; assembly: GCA_964641305.1. Taxonomy (GTDB): domain Bacteria; phylum Verrucomicrobiota; class Verrucomicrobiia; order Opitutales; family Seribacteraceae. Next base: position 763 of record CAZXKR010000284.1, read on the forward strand.
TTCATGATGTCCTGCTGAGTCGCGTTCGGGACATCGACAATCTCACCTTTGACCTGTCCCTCGTGCATGACGACTATTCGGTCGCTCATTCCAAGCACCTCGGGAAGTTCGGAACTTATCATGAGGATCGCTTTACCTTGAGCGGCCAAGCGGTTCATCAATTGATAAATTTCATACTTAGCCCCAACGTCGATGCCGCGCGTCGGTTCGTCAAAAAGAAGGACTTCGGCGTTTCGCTCCAACCACTTGGCCAAAACGACCTTCTGCTGATTGCCGCCCGAGAGGGTTGCTGCGACCTGATCAGGACCAGTCATCTTAATCTGAAGCTTTTTGCCATGATCCACCATGGCCGAACGCTCACGACCGCGATTAATCCAGTTGTAACGCGAGAAGGATTTCAGGTTGGGCAATCCGAAGTTCTCCAATATGGTTTGCCCTAGCACGAGTCCTTGCGCCTTACGATCTTCCGTGAGCAAACAGATGCCCTCGGAGATTGCGTCTCGAGGGCTGCGAAGGTGAAGCGCCTTGCCATCCAGTTCAATGATCCCCGACTCTGGCTTGTCTGCCCCAAAGAGCAGTCGAGCCGTCTCCGTGCGCCCTGAACCGACGAGACCGGTCAAGCCTAGGATCTCGCCACGCCTAATCGATAAAGTGACGTTCCGCACCTTGGCTCCACGATTCATTCCTTGGCAAGCCAAGCGAACGTCTCCTATTTCGGCGACCTCCTTGGGGTATTCCTGGTCGATGCTGCGCCCAACCATCAATTCGATCATGGCTTCGCGGGTAAGGTCACCAATGGGACGAGTGCCTACGTGAGCTCCGTCTCGAAGGAAGGTGACGCGGTCAGCCACCGTAAAGATCTCATCCAGTCGATGACTTATGTAGATGATGCCGATGCCGCTTGCCTTCAAGCCCTCGATGACCTTGAACAACCCCTCGACCTCACGGGGCGAGAGAGCGGCGCTCGGTTCGTCCATGATCAGAATGCGGGCATCCGTTGCCAACGCCTTGGCGATTTCAACAATCTGCTGTTCGGCCACGGTAAGGTCTCGACAGAGAGTTTCGGGGTCAATGCCCGAACCGAGCTGTCCGAGCAACTCCCGGGCCTTTTTGCGCTCACGCTTGGCAGGAAGGATGCAAACGCGACTAGGCTCCTGGCCAAGAAAAATATTCTCTCGAGCCGACAACCAAGGCACGAGATTGAATTCTTGATAGATGACCGCAAGACCTGCAGCCAAGGCATCCTGAGGGCCGTCAATTCGAACGGGATCACCATTAAGCTCAATTGCGCCTTCGTCGGGAATATGAGCCCCGCCTAGCATCTTGATCAGCGTGCTCTTTCCTGCCCCGTTTTCCCCAAGCAAGGCAAGACACTCGCCGGGATGGAGTTCCAAGTCGACGTCCTTGAGAGCATGCACTCCGGGAAAACGCTTATGAATGCCCCGCATGCAAAGCAGGGGGGCGCTCGATCCATTCGAGACTGGCTCAGCTTGGCCCACGGCGGGCTATTTATTTGAGCTCGGGGTCTTGGTCCGCATCAGCCTTCCTGTAGAGAGAAGTGGGGATGAGAACCGTCTTCTCGACCTCTTCGCCAGCCAAATGGCTGATGATCTTTTCAACAATTTGGACACCCATCTTACGGGGGAATTGAATGGGGTCGGCGTAAACCTTACCCTCCTTGATGGCGACCTTGCCCTCCATTTGACCGTCAAAGCCGATAATTTTGATGGACTCGGTTCTTCCCGCCTCATCGATTGCGGTGTAAGCTCCGAGAGCACCGGGGTCGTTGATCGCGAAAATCCCGACCAAGTCCGTATGAGCTTGAAGTTGATCTGCCGTCGCCTTGTAGCTGTCCGTACGATTACCTCCGGACGCAAGTTCAGCGACAATGTCGATTGTGCCACTGGC
>CAZXKR010000285.1:0-2663 GCA_964641305.1 uncultured Puniceicoccaceae bacterium
TCTCATCTCGCAATTAAAGAGGAAGTAAGGCTAAAAGATTGAATCATGAATACCCCAAAGCCTTTTGCCTGTCTTGCTCTCGCCTCAGCTCTTGCTCTCCAAGGTTTGGCCAAGGAAAACCTCTTCCCCATCCTTACGGAGGACATCATGGATGCCCCCGCCAACCGGGTCGTTTACGAACACTTGGCCAAGCAGGCGTACGATGCCCTTGATCGCCGCGAGGAACGTCTCGGTGAAATTTCCACGCCTGCTCAATTCAAGGAATATCAGGAGAATTTGAAAAAGTTCTTCGTTTCCCGTATCGGAGGCTTTCCGGAGCGTACGCCGCTCCATGCAAAAGTCGTTGGGAAACTCGAGGGTGGTGACCATCGGATTGAAAAGGTCATTTACGAGAGCCAACCTCAGCATCACGTTACAGCTACCCTATACCTTCCAAAGACCAAGCCCCCTTATCCCGCGGTCTTGATCGCCTGTGGTCACAGCAAGACCGGAAAGGGCGCGGACTACAACCAATTCATAGGAATCACTCTGGCCCGTAACGGCATTGCTGCCTTTTGTTACGATCCGATCGGGCAAGGTGAACGCAGCCAAATACTTCCCGCAGAGGGTCGCAAGCTGTCGTCGGTCGCCGAGCACTTCCTGATCGGTTCCGGCTCGGTTTTGCTGGGAACAAACACGGCGCGATATCGGATTTGGGACGGCATGCGGGGCATCGACTACTTGACGAGTCGCAAGGACATAGACGGATCCAAGATCGGTTGCACCGGCTGCTCCGGCGGCGGCACCTTGACCAGTTATATCATGGCTTTGGACGAACGAGTGGGCTTTGCCGCCCCTGCATGCTACCTGACCACTTTTCGTCAACTGATAGGCACCATCGGACCACAGGATTCGGAACAGAATATCTTCGGACAGGTCGCCTACGGCATGGACCATACCGATTACGTTCTCATGAGAGCTCCGCGACCCACTTTGATTTGCTGTAGCTCTGGCGACTACTTCGATGCTAAAGGCACTTGGAACAACTTCAGGCAGTCCAAGAAATACTACAGTCTGCTCGGTGACCCTTTGGCCGTTGATTTGGTCGAGGACAAAGGCAAGCACGGCATCACGAAGCTACAGCGCGAAACGCTTACTCGCTTGGCTCGGCGATGGTTTTTGGGAGACGACAGCCCCGTGAAAGAGAAGCCTATGAAACCACGACCAGTCGAAGATTTGTGGTGCACTCCACAAGGAGAGGTCCTTCACCTCGCGGACGAAAAGACGGTGTTCGACCTAAATCGGGCCCTCGAAAAAAACATGTTTTCTGCAGAGAGAAAAAAATTCGCCGGACTTTCACCGGAAGCTGCCCGCAAGATGGTAAGAGAAGTTTCCACGATTCGGTCCTCGGCCAATTTGCCTAAGCTTGAGCATCACGTCGTCGAGACACTTCAAGAAAACGGTCTAAAGATGATCCGAGGATTTTTTCGTTCCAAGGATTCATACCCTCTGGCCTCGGTGGCTTACCTTCCCGCTAATCCACGTAAGCATCCGGTTCTTTTATTGCATGGCGAGGGCGTGAAGCAGGGTCATGAAAAGGCTCTTGAGTTGAGCAAGGCCGGCCACGTGGTGGTTTCCGTGGAGATAAGTTGCACCGGGGAAACCCGGGGAAGCAAATTCTCCGAGCAATACGGAAGCTGGAAGACGTTTTACATGTCTTATCTGCTCGGGCGTTCATTGGTGGCATTGAGAGCAGAAGACGTGCTCAAGCTTGCCGTCAGTTTGGATGGCGCGGGCATTGTCCGCAAAGGCACCAAGATGAAAGTAATGGCAATCGGCGACGCTGCGGTTCCCGCACTCCATGCAGTGGCTTTGGAACCCGACCTCTTCGCTCAATTGGAGCTTTCCCACCGGCGTAGTTCCTGGACCGCGATGCTAAAGGAAAGTCAGCCTAAGCGCTGCTTCGAGGATATCATTCACGGCGCATTGAAGGTGTATGACCTGCCTAAATTGGAAAAGCTTTGCGGAAAGAAACTTCTTAGGGACAGCAAGTAACTTGAAAACCGGTGACAGTCGCCTCCCCCGACACAGGTACTCATGAAAGCAAGTAGGCGTTTCCTTGGCCTAAGTGTCACATTGCATCTCCTGATGGCATTGGACACCCGAGCCAAGCCCAATGTCCTCCTCATCGTGACCGACGACCAGCGACCTGATACCATTGCCGCCCTGGGCAACGAAATTATCGACACCCCCAACTTGGACCGTTTGGTCAAGCGGGGCACGACTTTTGAGCAGGCCACCTGCGCCAACCCCCTTTGCGTGCCGAGCCGGGCGGAAATTCTCAGCGGATGCTCGAGTTTCCGCAACGGGGTTCTGGGGATGGGCGGAGAACGGATCGATCCCGAACTTACACTCCTGCCCACCGCCATGGCTTCCGGCGGGTATCATGCTTGGTACAGCGGCAAATGGATGAACGACGGGAAGCCGCTGACTCGGGGGTATCACGAAACGCAAGGACTCTTCGGCAGCGGCGGTGGCACTTGGAAGAAAGGCGAGGTGATTCTCGGTCGGAAGGGTCGGCCCATCACTGGGTACCGCAATTGGACCTTCAAGGATTCCCAAGGCAAACCGAAATTGGACAAAGGGATCGGGCTCACTCCCCTGACCGACAAATACATCGCCGA
>CAZXKR010000286.1:0-2640 GCA_964641305.1 uncultured Puniceicoccaceae bacterium
TTTTCGTCGTGTCTACGACTGGACACTCTCCCTCGCCGAAAAAAAGTCCGCGGGGGGATGGCTCGCCGCCATTTCCTTTGCCGAGGCCAGCTTTTTTCCCATTCCACCCGACGTACTTCTAATTCCGCTCTGCCTCGGCGCCCTAAGAAAGGCACTCAAGTTTGCCCTCATTTGTTCCATCGCTTCCGTGCTCGGCGGTGCTGCCGGCTACGCCATTGGAGCCTTTGGCTGGGAGACCGTCCAAGACATCTTCTACAAATACGTACCCGGTTTCACCGAGGAGAAATTCAGACACCTTACGTCTTGGTATAAGGAATGGGGATGGCCCTTGGTATTCCTTGCTGGATTTTCTCCTATTCCTTACAAAATCTTCACCATCGCAAGTGGCGTTCTAGGCATGGCCTTTCCTCAATTCTTGCTCGCATCCGCAGTCAGCCGTTCCGCCCGCTTCTTCATCGTCGCCGTGCTAATCGCCAAATTCGGCGAACCGATGAAGATCTTCATCGACAAGCACTTCAACAAGCTCGCCCTCGCTTTCGGCCTTCTTCTCGTGGGTGGATTCGCCGTGCTTAAATTGCTGTAACGACAGAGAACACCGAACCTAAGCCTCAGCCATTTCCCTGTCCAACCTCTCAATGTACTCGCTCACGTTACAGGTGAGCATTCTAGTTTTCTGAGGCGAGACCTCCAGCACCTTCGTCACCACCCCGTCCAAAAAAGAACGGTCGTGACTCACGATGATGGCAGTCCCCTCGAACAAGTTGAGGGCCTCTTGCAGCACCTCCTTGCTGCGAATGTCCAAATGATTCGTGGGCTCATCCATTATAAGGCAATTGCAGGGCTTCATCAGAAGTTTAGCCAAAGCCACTCGATTCCGCTCACCCCCGGAAAGAACGGAAGTCTTCTTCAACGCCTCTTTACCGCTGAAGAGCAAGGCGCCCAATGCTGCTCGAGGGTTTGACTCAGGGTTGCCTTCGGCCACTTCCTCCACTTCTGTCAGCACGTCATTGGCGGGATTCAATTCTTCCGCTTGATGCTGGGCGAAATAGCCGATAACCGTATTTACCCCGACATCCCGCTCTCCCTCCTGAAAAGGTTCTACCCCAGCAAGAATGCGAACTAGCGTCGACTTGCCCGCCCCGTTCACGCCCACGATCGCGATGCGGTCACCCTTATCTATCCGCAGATCCAAACCATTGAAAACCTGGTTGTCCCCATAAGCCTTTTTCAGGTTTTCCACCTCGATCACCTTGTGACTGGCGGGGGGCGACGGAGGAAAGCGAAAATACATTTTCTTCTCTTCCGCCTCAGGCTTCACGATTTCCATTTTGTCCAAAGCCTTTATCCGACTCTGCACCATGGCGGCCTTCTTCACGTTCGAACGGAAGCGATTGATAAACTCCTTCTCCTTTTGGATAACTTTCTTTTGGTTGTTGGAAGCCTTTTGCTGGCGTTCCTTGCGGGCCGCGCTTTCTTTCAGATAAAAGCCAAAGTTTCCCTTGTAGCTGTTGAGTTTCCCGAGCTTCAGTTCCAAAGTGCGCTCAGTTACAGTCTCGAGAAAGGCTCGATCGTGCGAAATCACTATCAGGGCTCCTTGGTAACGCTTCAAATACTGCTCCAGCCAGTGCTGGGAAACAATGTCCATATGGTTTGTCGGCTCGTCCAGAATAAGGAGCGAAGGCGCCTGCAGCAACAGTTTGCTCAAGGCAATCCGCATCTGCCAACCACCCGAGAACTCAGCCACGTCACGATTCATGTCGGTCAGGGCAAACCCCATTCCCATCAGCACTTTCTCGATGCGAGACTTCATCTTTTCCGGCTCGTAAGCGGCCAATTGCTCCTCCCAAGCTCCCATCAAGTCGATCAAGTCGTAAAACTCCTCTGCATCCGGTTCCATCTCACCCAATCGAACCTCGGCCTCATCCAAACGCTCTCGCAAGGCCAAGGCGTCGGCAAATGCTTTCTCCGCCTCCTCAGCCAAAGTACACCCCTTCACCGATATCCCATCCTGCGGCAAGTATCCGATTGTCGCGTAATCCGGTTTCTCGATGGATCCTGAGTCAGGTTCCACCTGGCCCATAAGCATGCGCAACAAGGTGGTCTTACCCGAACCGTTCGAGCCCACCAAGGCAATCCGGTCGAGAGAACCGATTACCTCGGATATCTCCTCGAACAAGGACTGCGGACCATAGGCGAGACTAACTTCTTGGATTTGAATCATCGCCGGCGAACAATGTACAAGTTCGCCTCGGAGGCAACTCGATTAGGAACAAGGAGTTTCAGCCCAAAACGCGCCCAACTGGTCGCCGCAGGGCAAGGCAAACCGGAACTACCCCTGCAACCGAGCTAATCAAAAGAACCAGCAAGAGGTAAAGATTGTCCGACAGCATATAGGGGTTAAACTGATCCAGAAGTAAAAAAGAACTGTCAAAGCCAACGACATGGAATACTGATCCATGGAATGCATGAGCCAAGGACAGTGCGATCCCGAAGGAAAAGAGAAGAATCAATAATCCATCTACCGTGTAACGAATGATTAAATGAAAAGTAGGCAGGCCAAAACTTTTGAACAAAGCGGTGGTATATATGTTTTGCCGGTACTCAAAGATTGCGATCGAGCCAAAAATAAGAACAATCAGC
>CAZXKR010000287.1:0-2635 GCA_964641305.1 uncultured Puniceicoccaceae bacterium
CTTGATCAACCTGGTTCAAGCCCCAGCTAACCCACAGAGCCTCTAGCAAATGATGTTCATACGAGGGTTCGTTCTCGTCCAATTCTGCTGTCCATTTCCCGAGAGCAGAAAGTACGGCAACTGTATCGCGTCCGCGCAATTCACGACGCGTACGATATCGGGTGCGATATTCAGGAAGTTTTAGGTTTTCCAACAGGCGCTCTAAGCTTGCGCCCGCCACCTCGGCGACTTCAACCAAAGGGCGGGAAGGATAAGTAATTCGGTAAATTCGCCCATGGGTATGGTCTCGGCTAGGATCACGAGCGCTGTGCTGCATATGACCGATAAGGGCATTATGCCAATCGACCAGATAAAGAGACCCATCGGGAGCAAACTCCATATCCACTGGCCGAAAGTTTCGATCGGAACCCTTCACCAAGTCGTGGCGAAAAGTACTTTTGTAGCCCGTACCGTCGTCAACGAGAGTATGCTGCTTCGTTCCCTGAAAACCAATAGTGTTGTTGATAAGAATGTCGCCTTGTACTTCATCGGGGAAATGACGACTGGATACAAACTCCAGGCCTGAGGTCGGGCGTACACGGACTGACAAGATATTTGGCGGATTGGTGGCGAACCTACCATATCCCACGCGCACCGACCCCGGAAGCATCCAGCGCATGCTGGGGTCGGAAGTATCGGCAAAAAAGTTCTGCCCCCATTCATCGAACGCAATCCCCCAAGGATTGGGAATGGATAGACGAACGGTTCGCTCAAGATGACGCCTCTTCGGGTTATACCGGAAAAAGCCGCCATTGGAACTTCGCACCGTGCCATAAGCCGTTTCAACATTACTGTGAAGAAAAGTCCCCTCCCCCATGAAGATGGCACCGGATGGATCGGCGCAGAAAGCGGAAATGGCATGATGGGTGTCGTGATCGTCGAAACCACTTAATACAACCTCTCTGGAGTCTGCCCTGTCGTCTCCATCGGTGTCCTGCAGGTGAACGAGAGAATACCCCTGTGCTAGATAGACCCCTTCAGCTCCAAACTCAAAACCCATAGGCAGGTGCAATCCATCGGCAAAAACGGTCTGTTTGTCAGCCTTGCCGTCGGCATTGGTATCCTCGAGGATGAGCAACTTGTCGTCGGGTTTGGGATCGCCGGGTCGGTAGTGGGGATAACTCGGCATAGTGGCAACCCAGAGGCGACCACGATTATCGAACGAAAGCTGAACGGGATTCGCCAAGTATGGAAATTCTCGCTCGGACGCAAACAATTCGATCTTGTAACCATCGGGCACGACGATGGCCTTGGCCGCATCTTCGACCGACAGGTATTTCGCCCTATTCCGTCCCATGTCCGGCAAGACGTCGGTCTTGGCATCACCAGCAGCCATATCGAACGGTTCATCGGCCAATGCCGCCCAGACGGACTGATCGCGAACACTCATCATTTGGGCAAGCTTTTGAAGTTCGGCAGGATAATTCTTGGGGCCAAACGGATTGTGCCGACGTCCAAAAACATGAACCCCGTTGGGAATCTTATAGTAATTGAGCCACAGCCAATTCTTTTCCTCCACCGATTTCTTGAGACGAAAAAGATCCGGGGGTGAAAACGGTTTGACCTTACCGAAAAGACGATCAGCCAGTAGAGGAGACAACTTGGCGTAACCTTCGCCAGTCAGAAGAGCGCCATCACGAGTGAGTGGCTTGGCACTTGAGTCAAACCATGCCAGAGTGGGTGAAAACAGATCTACAAAGTGTACCTTGTGATTTGATGCTATCTCCTTCACCACACTGGTGTAGAGAGCTAGGTTTATGTTTTCGTCGACCCCATTGGGCGTGCCGTAAATAGCCGACAAATCCTGAAAGGCAATAGGTGAAACAAGAGCAAGGGTCGGAGCCTTTCGACCGTTGTACTTGGTAGACAAGGTATGCTTCACAAAACCTTCCAATTCCGCCCTGAAGGCGGTCAGACCTCGAACACCGGAAAAGGATTCCCCATAACCAAAGAAAGCAACCACGAGATCGGGTTTCAAGGTCTTCAGCCACTCATCGGAAGTTTTATAATGTCCGTTGCCAACATTACCCGAACCCCAACGGTCTCTGGAAGTTTCAAGTGTACGCAACTTTTCCGCCCCTGGGAAGGCCCATGGGTTGTTACGGGCTGAGTGAGGTCTAAAACCGGGAGTATTCCCCTCGTCGCACATATTGCGAATGATCAGTCGATGCAGGGGATAACGTTGGTGCATTTCGGTCTCGAAGTGACCGTAGTGAATCATTCGCGCCCCCAGTCCATTGCCTACAAGGACAACTCGGGAATCCTTCTTCAACTCTACGGGAACAGCGAAAGTCCGGGAGATGAATAATAGTACAAAGAAGAGTTGGGCGATTGGTTTCATGGGATCAGACACAGTTATAATCCAGTCAAAAGAAAAATTGTTAAGCTTATTGAATCAACCGTGCTAGGGCTTAACTAGCAAACCGATAAAATTACTGTCCTGATGCACTTTCCGACTCGAAATCTGAAATAATTGAAATCAAGATAGTGAAATGAAATTCTTCGTTCACTTTCTGTTAAGCCTACTCCCGATGCTTTGTCACCATAGCGTGCAGGGAAATCGACCTTATTCATGGAATCAGTTACGTGGTCCCAA
>CAZXKR010000288.1:0-2621 GCA_964641305.1 uncultured Puniceicoccaceae bacterium
CGATTTCCCCGCGGAACCGCCAAGGAGATGCCAGAGTGGTTCGCCTGCTGCCTTTGCCTTGAGATCCCACAAGGCAATGTCCACAGCCGAAAGCGCCATTTGAGTAATGCCCCCGCGGCCAACCCAATGAGTGGGTGGATCATAGAGCAGTTTGCTGTGAAGAGAACGTACCTCTCGCGGATCTTCGTTCAGCAGTAGTGGCGCGTAGACGTCGGAGATGCAGGAAGTTATTAGTTTATCTAGGCTTGCCACTGCATGAGTGCCTGTGTGCCCGAATCCCACAAGTCCCGAATCAGTGACGATTCGGCAACCCGGCATTCCCCAATGGCTAATCTCGTGGGTAGAGTCTGCAATCCCGCCTCCAGTTACGGGGACATGCAGCAAAAAAGGGACGACTTCTATAATTTTCAAGGAAAGTCATTCCTTGGAATAAACCGTCTCTACAAGCTTGCCGTCAGAATAGCGAAGCTGAGAGGAGATGCTTCCGTCTTCACTCCAAATGGTTTCAAGGCCATTCATTTTTCCGTTCACGAAATTCGCTTCATAGGACTTGAGGCCATTATCTCCCCACCAGGTCTCCGTGCCTGCCTTCTCCCCATTTGAGAAAACTGTTTTTGTGGCCTGAACGCCGTTTGAATGATAGGAATTGCTGAATCCGTGAACCAGTCCGTTCTGATAATTGCTTTCAGACTGCAGTTTTCCATCATCTCCATACAGTTTCACTTGGCCGGACACTAACTCGCCCGTGGTGCCATCAGTCAACCGGCTCTCGGCATCATATTTGTTCCATTCTTCAAAACTCTTGGCAGAACCTCGGAAAACAGGCTGGTCGGATTCAGGTTCACGATTGGCAACTTCGGCAACTACTTTGTCGAAAGGATTTACGATTGAGTTGACGTCGACTTCCTCGAGGTCATTCCCCCACCCCGTGGCCGCTCGAACCAGTTTCCCATCCGGACTCCACCAATACGCGACGCCCGTTCGAAAACCGCTTTCGAAGTTAGCTTGATGCCCGGGAGACCCCGAAAGGTAAAGACGGACAATGCGACCATTGTAGGGTTGGTCGACAGCACGAACATAAAGTCGTTTCACTTCATTGGGTTCAGTCACTATACGTTCTTCGAGCTTGGGTTTTGACCCTTCCGCTTCCTCGCCTTCATCAGGAACCTCGACGAGAATTTTCTTCTGTCTCTCCACATTCTCGTATCGCTCCTCGAATTTCGCGAGGTAATGAGCGGAGTTTCCGATCCAGTCGGCAGATGGGGTCGGTTCGTCCACACGGGAAGGAGCAGATGGCTGGGATTGACCAGGAGGTGGAGCCGGACTCAAGGCAACATCATGTCGGTCGACCTTATCCGAGACTGAACCTGATTCGCCATCGGAAGACTGAACGGGTTCATTCCCGCATCCGCCCAAAAAGAATAAGACGAAACAGCATATTGAAGTATAAAGAACACGATGACAATTTTTCATGCAAACAGTAAAAGGAAACACCCGCCTTCGTGGCAAGTCGGTAAAACCCTTCCCTCTTGCTCCTTTGCGGACGCTTCTATTTAAGAATGTGCATGAAAATCACAGGTATTTCCGCATATCGGGTAGAACTTCCTCTCCACGAAGGCAACTATGCATGGTCAGGTGGCAAGTCCGTTCAAGTTTTCGATAGCACCATCGTGAAAGTTGAAACGGATTCCGGTTTATTCGGCGTGGGGGAGGTTTGTCCACTAGGCCCTTTTTACCTGCCCGCCTACGCCGAGGGTGTGCGTGCGGGGATAGGAGAACTGGGGCCTCATCTCATCGGGCAAGACCCCACTCGACTTTTACCTTTGAACCGCCTCATGGATGCAGCGCTCAAAGGTCATCCTTATGTGAAGTCTGCCATCGATATCGCTTGCTGGGATATTCTCGGACAAGCTTCCGGTCAACCGATTTGCGAACTGCTCGGTGGGCGACAAGCGGAAGACTTGATTCTGTATCGAGCCATCTCTCAGAGGTCGCCTGATGAAATGGCGACAAACGTGGCGGAGTACCGAGCAGAGGGCTATACCCGATTCCAGCTCAAGGTCGGTGGTGATCCGGATGTAGACATCGAGCGTATTCATGCCGTTGCCGAGCAGCAGCAAAGTGGGGAAAAGCTCATTGCCGACGCCAATACGGGATGGACGCAGCACGAAGCGGCGAGAGTCGCCGGCGCAGTAAAGGATCTCGACGTATACTTGGAGCAACCTTGCCTTACCTACAAGGAGTGCCTCTCCATTCGTCGACGTACCGCCCTCCCCTTCGTCATGGACGAGAACATCGACGGCTTGCCGATTTTACTTCAAGCCCATAACGACGACGCCATGGACGTGGTGAATATCAAAATTTCCAAATTCGGAGGCCTTACTAAAGCGAAACAGGCCCGCGACTTGTGCGTGGACTTGGGCATCGCCGTAACTGTTGAAGACAGTTGGGGTGGAGACCTCGTAACAGCAGCAATTGCCCATCTCGCTCAAGGCGTCCCGACCGAATTGCTCTTCACTTCGACCGACTTCAACAGTTACGTAACGGTCAGCGCCGCCGATGGTTCCCCCCAACGTGAGCGAGGCAGGATGTCAGCTTCCGGGAAACCCGGCCTAGGGGTT
>CAZXKR010000289.1:0-2619 GCA_964641305.1 uncultured Puniceicoccaceae bacterium
TATTTCTCGGTACGTGGGTTTTGCCCTTGCAAAACCGCGCCTCAGCTGAAGCCGGGAGCGCCGTTGCGTCTCGTTCCCGCCTGTTTGGGCCGGCTCGAGGGTCACCGAGGAGACAACCTGAAATCGGGGGGTCTCTAACGCAAGCCGATGAATCATGTCGATTTTCGGTTCCAGTTCAAGCGGAAACGCTTCCCGTTTCTTTTGCCGTTGCCAAGTTCGGCTCCTCTCTCACCATTGAAATCCCATGGACTTACCCTATTTCGCCTACGGTTCCAACATGAACCTCGAACAAATGGCCGTGCGTTGCCCCGGCTGTCGCATGCTTGGTCTCGTCCGCAAGCCCGGTTGGCGTTACCTCATCAATCAGCGGGGTTACGTTACCGCCCAAGAAGACCCCGACGCCGAGACACTCGGTTGCCTTTGGGATTTGACCGAGCAGCACTGGGCGGCACTCGATCGCTACGAGGGAGTCGCCAGAGGCTTTTATCGACGGGTGGATTGCAAGGTTGTCCCCCTCGACTCCGGAGAACCCGTATCCGCCATCGCTTACCGCGCAGCCAACGAGACCCCTGGCACCCCTGCCGAAAGCTATGCAAACATCGTGATAGACGGCGCCAGCCAAATCGGATTACCCAAGGACTACCTCGAGTTTCTGGAATCCTGGCGTCACGGCCCTCCAGCGACTTAAAAACACTTTCATGACCATTACATCCGATGGGATTTGGCGTATCCACGTCGACACCGGGGGCACTTTTACGGATTGTATTGCGGAATCACCTGATGGTCGCGCGGTTCGAAACAAAACGCTTTCCCGCGGGAGTCTGCCTGCCTCCGTGGCTCAAGTTTGGGCACTCGAAATTCTTCTCGACGCTCCTTGGGAGTGCCCCGACGATTTCCCAGTCGGTTTCACCGTTCGTTTTCCTAGCCATCCCGAGGTCCTCGCTGAGGTTGCCGGTTACGAAGCGAATGCTCGTCGGTTAACCTTGTCCGAGGCGCTGCCTTTCGTGCCCGAGGTCGGCGAACCGCTTGAACTGGACTCTCGTCTGGAGGCTCCCGTGCTAGCAACCAATTTGGTTCTGGCGAATGAGGGTCTCGATATCTCTTCCGTTAACCTGTCCTTGCGTCTTGCCACTACTCGTTGCACCAATGCCCTGCTCGAAGGCAAGGGAGTTTCACCGGTGTTTTTTGTTACTCGCGGTTTTCGCGACTTACTCCGAATCGGAGACCAGAGACGTCTTGGCCTATTCGACCTTTGCCCAAGGACGCGAGAACCGTTGCATGGTGAAGTGATCGAAGTTTCCGCGCGTCTCGATCGAAACGGAGCTGTGCTCGCCCCAATTGACTTCGATGGCGTACGCGAACAACTACGAACTCTGCCAGCCCAATCTAGCAAGGTGGCTGCGGTATCCTTGTTGCATTCCCATGCCAATTCTTCGCATGAGGAGATGCTAGCTGAGTTCTTGCGTTCCGAAGGATTTTCGACCGTTGTCGAGTCGGCGGCTCTTCACCCTTTTTCAAAATGGTTGCCGAGGGCCGAGTCTACCGTGGTCGAGGCTTATCTTACTCCCGTCCTGAAGCAATACCTCGATGACGTTTCCGCCTGCCTTGATCGTGGAACTTTGCGAGTGATGACAAGTGCGGGTGGTCTAGTGGGCAGAAATGATTACAGGTCCGTCGACAGTCTCTTGAGCGGACCCGCAGGCGGTGTGGTCGGGGCCGCGGCGGTCGCCCAACGCGCGGGACTCTCGAAAATCGTTGCCCTTGATATGGGTGGCACTTCCGCAGACGTGTCACGTTTCGACGGGGATTTCGATTATCGTGATCGTCACGAGGTCGGCACTGCATCGATATCTGCCCCCGCTCTTAAGATCGAGACGGTGGCAGCGGGAGGCGGTTCCATTTGCCGCCTCGAGGGGGATTTGCTTTGCGTCGGTCCCGAGAGCGCGGGAGCTCGGCCTGGACCTGCTTGTTATGGTTTTGGGGGGCCTCTTTGTCTTACGGACGTAAACCTGTTGCTGGGGCGTTTGTCACCCGAGCATTTTGCCAGTCCCGTTTTCCCAAAGGAGTCCGAACTACGCCTAGAGGAAATGCTCCAAGGGTCTTCTCGTTCTCATGAAGAAACTCTCCTAGGTTTTTTGGATGTGGCGAACGATGCCATGGCGGGTGCCATTCGCAAGGTCTCGGTCCGCGAAGGTTACGATCCTGCGGATTACGCCCTCGTCGCCTTTGGTGGAGCCGGTGGTCAGCACGCCTGCGGGGTGGCTGAAAAGCTTGGCATTACAAGAGTTTTGTCACCTGCGGACGCGGGTTTGCTAAGTGCCTACGGCTTGTCGAAAGCGTCTCTAGAGCACTTTGCCGAACGACAGGTTATGCGACCTCTCGCCGACATTGACTTGGCGCCGATCGAGGAAGAACTGTCCGCCGAAGCGCTTGCCGCGCTGGTTCGTGAAAGCGCAGGCGGAGAGGTTCGTAGAAAGACTGCCTTTCTCCGTTTTTCAGGGCAAGATGCTTCGCTTGAGATAGATTATTCGGATCTAGCCGAACTGTATCCTCTTTTTGAAGACAGGTATCGGGACGTGTTCGGTTACCTTCCGAAAGACGGCTTGATCGAAATCGTGT
>CAZXKR010000290.1:0-2617 GCA_964641305.1 uncultured Puniceicoccaceae bacterium
TCGGGCATTACGACTACGGGAGTTGGAGCTGAGCCACTCGGCCGGAGGAGTGAGTTGCAGATGGCCGCGATGCTGGGGTCGTCCGTATCCTGAGGCTTGTTGGGTTTGAAGCCATCGGGTTCTTCCGAACGACCCGTGAGCATAACGTGATGTCCTTGAGAATGCTCGTTGTGGCGATGGGTCAGGGAGCGGACAAGGGCCCATTTGTTCGAAATTTTTGCCAGTTTCGGCAAGTGTTCGCAGATTTGGATGCCCGATGTTTTCGTGGGTATTGGGTTGAACTCGCCCCGGTTCTCAATGGGCGCATCGGGCTTCATGTCGAAGGTTTCGTGTTGGGCTAATCCTCCGGAAAGAAAAATATATATTACGGACTTTGCCCGACCGACGGGGATCGTGCCGCCTGAACCCGGAGTGGCGCACAGACTTGCGAGGTCACCCATGCCCAAACCACCCATTAATCCAAGAGCTCCCGCCCGTATAGCTGCACGACGAGACACGCCACCCGAGAGGTGTCCGTTGGCTATGGGCTGGTTCATCAGCATGAGCTTATCCTATTCCTTGGAACCAAAGGAAGTCAAGGCGACCTGTCGAGGTTTACCGGATTAAGGAAGGTCGACCTGTGCCGTGCGAACCACTTTGCCGACAAGGTCTCGAATTTCCATGGTGACACGAGGTGCTGGTGTCGACCAATTGATCTTCAGTACGCCAAAGTTTTCCCTGAAGTAGCGATCGCTCACTCGGTGCGGGTTTTCTTCTTTGCCGGGCTTTTGTGTTTGGTTCATGGCACTGGAGGTGACGTCGAAGAGAGGGTAGGGTAGGTTTCCGTCCAACTTCGATATCTCGGCGGAATGGCGGTCTCCACTGAGAATAATTACGCCGTTGGCCTTGGTTTTCTTGAGTAGCTCAAGGAAACGTCCCCGTTCTTTTGGGAAGTTTCCCCAGGTTTCCCAACCGTGTGTCGTTGAAACGACTTGAATACTAGATGCGATGATGCGGACCTCCGCCGGCTCGCGCAGTGTTGTCTCCAGCCACCTCCATTGTGCTTCGCCAAGTACCTCTGCCTTGTCCGATTCATCCGGTCCATAGGGACCTTTGCCTTTTTCTCGTTTTGGAGCGCGTTTCAGGGCGGTGCGAAAATAGCGAGTGTCCAATAGGATGAACTGAACCCGTTTTCCTTTCGGGCCGATGGTGACGGCATCATAAGTCCCGGGCGTCTTGCGGCGAATGGAATCCTTGGGCTCACCAAGAAAATCGAGAAAAATCTGTTGGGACTCGATTTTCTTGGGATATTCGATTCCTGCGTCATTTTCACCATAGTCATGATCATCCCAGATGCCGAGGATACGACAATCTTCACGTAACTTTCGGAATCCCGGTTTCTCTTCGAATACATGCCATTTTGCCTTCAGCTTCGCCATGTCTCGGGTATCGCCGTAGATATTGTCGCCAAGAAGGACGAATAGATCGGGTTTGGCCGCGATTACGCTCTCCCAAATGGGCTGCGGTCGCTTTTCCTGAAGGCAGGAACCAAAAGCAATTACCTCAAGAGTTTTCTCTGCTTGGGAAAGCGTTATCGAAAGCAGAAGACCCGAGGCTAGACCGAAAGTGGGAAAGGCAAGTCGACTCATGGCAGAAGATTAATCTTAATGGGTTTGGCGAGGCTTTTGAGAAGCGGTATGTCGAAATGCTCCAGCAATCCGAAGCAAAGGAGTTCCGGAAATTTGTTGGCTCCCCAATTGTTGCTGAGAATCTCCTTCAAACTTTTAAGGGAATCGTGGGCTTCGAGTGATCCGATAGCTTTCTTTTCAAGAACTGTGGCGATGAGAGCAAAGAGGCTTGAGCGGGGTCCGTATGAACGAATCTCCACGGCGGTTCCGGCCTTCTCTCTCAACCAACTGGCAGTGGCGGCAACCTGCGAGGCTTGAATCCCGAGGGGTCGTTCCCCTACAGCTGCGACGAGGATGGCGAAAAGGAAGTCATGGGTACGAATCTTTGATTCTCCGAAATAGAAAGGGTCGATGGCGAGGACGCGTTTGCCCTCGGTTAGTGCTCTTTCCACTTCCTTGGCGAGTTTGGTTCTTCCTGCATCACCTACGAGCAAGACGCTTCCTTTGGGTTTCGCGGGGACGAACTCGGTTGCGGGCGACGACCATTCCTTGCCGAAGCTGAACAAGTGGTGGATGACCTTAACTTCGTCTAGCTTTTCTTCGGCAATAATGTCTGCCTTTGTCTTGTAGTCGGTGAAGTGGGTCGTTTCCTTCAGAAGATTGCTGGCCAACCTGCGAAAACCTTCAGGCGTGGTTCGCCTTTTCGGAAATGGATCCCTCGGCAAGCCTTCGGCAAGCCTCAGGGCGATCTTGTTGAAGTTCAAATTGTCATCCGGCAAAGGGACCATAAGTTCGTCATAAGTCTTCACCTCATCCCCCGATGGAATTTCCTTCCAGTCGTAATCGGAACTTTTCGGGTAAAAGACATCGCCGAGCATCCTGTAGAGCTGCTGGCGATTGTCCTTCTCGAAGTTGTGGGTGCCTGGATCGTGGTTGATGTGCGAACGCAAGAACTTTTCTCGGCCCAGCAAGGCGAATTTCGGTTTGGCTGCCTCCATCAACGGAGGCAA
>CAZXKR010000291.1:0-2613 GCA_964641305.1 uncultured Puniceicoccaceae bacterium
ATATCCCATTAACGAAAGAAAAAAGCACTCCCCGGGATCGCATACTTTCATGGGACAGTGCGGATAGTTTCCATTTTGAGCCTTAAAGTCTTCTGTTGCCGCCCTTAGGTTGGAAAGTTCGGATCTCGCTTTTTTTCTATCCTGTAAATCATAGACATAGTTTGTAACGCTGAAAATGATCCCGAAAATAACTCCGATGATACATAGCACAATCAGTAACTCAATAATTGTGAATCCAAATGATCTTGCTTTGGCCAATGACTTTTCTTGACGAAACTGTTCAGTGTGGGATACTTCCTTCATTCTGCAAAAACTTGACTTTTACTATGAAACGAATCAAATTAAAGCCATGAAAATTTTAATCTCATCCCTAATTGTTCTTTTTTCATTTTGTTTTACTTCTTGCGTGGAAGAAGAAGGAGGAGCTAATTCAGGTCAAAACAAACCGAGAGATAGCAAATTTTTAGTACCGACTGAGGCTCAGTCTTCGTGTCAACTGGAGCAACACAAATCTACGGATAAGATGCTGGTTGCCTCTAGCGGCAACGGGCAAAAATCAAACAAGAAAAGAGAAGATCGTCCGCAAGCCAAAGAAGGCCCTTATGGTGGGGAAAGCACCCAATGGCAATCGCAGTCCGCGGGCAACAACGAAAAGCGTTAGTGCAATTTCGATGGGAGTTACCCACTCCTTTTTTTCAACTTAAGTTATCCTAAGTATTCACGTCGCTGTTTGTTCCGGTAGTTTTTGAGGATCACCATACTTCAAGGGGCTTTTCTACCCGTGCCACCGTTGAGGGGTGGTGCCATTGAGAAGGCTTGGTTTAGGTTGGGAAAGGCTTTTGCCCGAGAGGGACATGAGGTAACCCATGTTTCTCGCTTGTGCGAAGGCTTGCCTTTACATGAGACTATCGAAGGCGTAAGTCATGTTAGGGTTAGCGGATTCGAGGCAACGGCCTCCTCCTTGTTGCTCAAATGGAGAGATTTTCGTTATGTTTTGCGAGCTCGAAGGGTTTTGCCGCAGGCGGACGTTCTTGTAACGAATGCTTTCTGGGCACCTCTCTTGGTTAGAGATTCATCTCGTGGAGCTCTCTATGTCCATGTCGGGAGATATCCCAAAGGGCAAATGAAGCTATATGGACGGGCGAATCGTCTGCAGGCGCCTTCTGAGGCAATCGCCGAGGCCATTCGAAGAGAAGTTACGGCTAAGGCGGACATGGTGAAGGCAATACCTTATCCTATTTCATGGGATTTAGAGGATGTTCCTGCAAGTGCAGGTCGAGAGCAAACGATTCTCTATTTAGGTCGCATTCATCCCGAGAAGGGGTTGTGCGAATTAGTGAAGGCCTTTGCGGGTTTACCGGAACAACTACGGAAGCAATGGCGACTTGACATCCGTGGACCCTGGAAAGAGAGCGAGGGTGGGGGAGGGAAAGGTTTTCTTGAAAACCTAAAAGATTTGGCTGGGGCGGCAAAAGAAGCCATTCGCTTTCTAGACCCAGTGTTTGATGATGGTAAATTGCGTGAGGAATTAGGCCGCGCCAATTTGTTTGTCTACCCCTCGATGGCCGAGCGAGGAGAGACGTTCGGATTGGCCGCCCTTGAGGCAATGAGTTGCGGATGCCCTCCCTTGGTCTCCGGCTTGGATTGCTTCCGGGATTTTGTGCAGGATGGTGGCACGGGATTTGTTTTCGATCATCGAGGAGGTAATGTCATTATGAACCTGAGAGACAAAATGGCAGACATCCTAAGTAAACCCGAAAGGCTACCCCTTATTGGCAATGCAGCCTATAAGCAGGCGGAAAAATTTACTTTGGAGACGGTTTCAAAAAGGTTTCTGGACGACTTTTCGAGTATCCTCTCTGCTGCCTAATGATTTTTTTGCCTTCCAAACCTCTTGCGCTTAACGCGGGCAAACCTTTGTTTTAATTTTTCCCTAAACATCAATAAATTCACATGTACCTGAAATGTCACGCCTTCCGTCTCTTTGCCATAACGCTTAGTCTTGCCGTGTCATCCGTGGTATCTATGGCGAAGCCCAAGGGAGAAAAGGCATTAAAAGTTTCTTTACCCGAAGAGTTGCTCGATGCTTCCGGAAAAGCCGTTTCCAGCAAAACCCTATCCGGAAAGTACGTGGGACTATATTTTTCAGCCAGTTGGTGTCCGCCTTGTCGAACCTTTACTCCAAAGCTTGTGGAATTCCACAAAGCCAACAAGGACAAGTTTGAAGTGCTGCTCGTTAGTGCCGATAATTCCTCTAAGGCTCAAGCCAACTACATGAAAAAGTATATGATGCCTTGGCTAGCGATAAAACATCAATCCACAGCAGCTAATTTGTTCGTCAAGAAGATGGGTGTCAGCAGTATACCCTATCTTGTGATCTTGGCTCCTGATGGCTCTGTCGTAACCAAGGATGGCCGAGGTGACTTAGATAGCATGGGTGACAAAGCTTTCTTGAAGTGGACGAATATACAAGCGGAGAAGGTCGGTCGGTAGGCAGGCAAGCAGAAGCTCACAAGAATTGGGATAGCCTTAAAGTCTTGCCGGTATGCCGGCATCGGCGAGTGCTTGCTTAGCCTCCAAAACCGTATATTCACCGAAGTGAAAGATGCTTGC
>CAZXKR010000292.1:0-2604 GCA_964641305.1 uncultured Puniceicoccaceae bacterium
GACGTTGAAGTCGTTGCGGGTGGCGTTTACCTCAATGGGCTCGTCGTGGTGAGCCCATGGGTCGCCGTTATTGGGCCAACCGTCGGAGTTGGCGTCGCGGAATGCCTTTACGTCGTATTTTTCGCCGCTAAGAACCGGAAACGAGTAAGCGCCGGGAGCGGCCATTTCCAGTTCCTTCAAGCGATTGCCGTTCTCGTCGTTGAGCCAGATTCGGAAGGGACCGGAATCGACTATTCCGGTGTAGGTCACCTGTCCGCCTAGATCGACAACGTCGAGACCTCCCTCGTAGACCCCGATGTCCGGTGCCGCATCCTGATTGCGGGGCAATCCATGGAGATCCATAGGCATGACACCAGCAGAAAGGGGGTTACCTGCGTTGATGAGAGGGGAACCGTTGCGCAAACGATAATCAAATCGTTCGGGATCGAAGAAGAACTCGCCGGCGGAAGCGGTGTCGTTCACTTCTTTGACCATGGTGTGGTTGAAGTCGACGTAGCTCGAGCTATCCTTGTAGAGGCTTTGGGAAGTGGTGGCATTGTTGTCCCAGATGATGGAATTGGCCATGGCGACGATTGCTCCGCTACCCACGTAAAGACCACCACCTGTTGTCGCGTTGTTGTCGACTATTGTGGAATGAATGATGGATGCGTTGCTGTCCCAAGCGACCAAGGCGCCTCCCTTGTTCGCCTGGTTCTTCACCATGAGGACGTTGTATAGGGCGGCCGAGCTTCCCATGCTGAGCTTTACGGCGCCGCCCCATTCGGCGTAGTTCCCGATGAATATGCAGGAGAAGATTGCCGGAGAGCCGCCATTATAGACGCAGAGCCCGCCGCCGCCGCTGTTGGTTCCCCAAGACAGGTTGCCGTAAAAGTAAAGATGACGGAGCGAGGGACTGCCGTTGTCTGCGAGAATGCCGGCTCCACGCTTGTCCCACTCACCCGGGCCGGTCGCTCGACCGTGCTCGATTCTGAAGTTGGACAGGACTGCCGTGCGGTCTACGCCGGATGCCGTCACCACGTGATAGACGTTGTCGTCGTGCCAATTTTGTCCCCCGACGTCACCGGTAAGCACGCTGTCCCATTCGTTTTCTCCGGTTCGTTCCTGCGGGGTTGCCTCGTTGCCCATGAAACCGCCGTGGAGCTCTACCCGGTTCTTCAGCTGGAAGGTGGCGGACCTGTTGTTGTAGGTTTGTCCAGGACCAACGTCGGGGCGATAAACGCCCTCCGCCACCCAAATCTGGGTGCGGACGCTGCCGTTTGCCTCGGCCAAGGCGGATTGCAAGTCGACGTAGGCATTTGCCCAAGAGGAGCCGTTGTTGGCCCCGCTGGCATTGTCGTCGACGTAGATCACCTTGCCCACGGGAGGCAGGGAGAAAGCATTTAGTGGATCGCTGGACGATGCGATTTCCTCGGCATCGGGGTAGCCGTCGTTGTCGTCGTCGGGATCGAGATGGTTTTCGATGCCGTCCCCGTCGATGTCCTCGACGACGTTGGTCACGGTAATGGCGAAGATTTTCTCGAAACTGGCGTTGTGCTCGTCGGTGGCCTTTACGCGTATGCTGAGGGTGGCGTTGGCCTCGTGATCCAAGGTCGCATTGGCTACGAGCCTATTGGGGACGTCGGGCGTAAAGGTTGCCTGAGCGGAAAACAAGGTGAGAGTGGTTTCACCGATCATGCGGAGGGTATGTTCTCCATGGGGAGCGGAATTGACGATCACTTGGCCCAATTGAGTGGCGCCGAGTGCGGAATTGCTGGCGCCCTCTACGAAATCGAAGGTGGTGGGACTTCCGGGCGAAAAGTGAACGAAAAAGCGATCAGGGTCGCCAGTTTGGGAATTGCCGGAGGTCTTCCAGACGCCCGTGTCGAAGATCGTGGCGGAACCTAGCTTCAGGATGACGCGATCTCCCGCAAGTCCGGTGTTTAGGTCAAGGATCAGGGTGCCGCCGATTTCGCCGATCTCAAGATCCTTGAACCATTGCTTGGGAGGTCCCTGCACGTCGTGAGGCAAGCTGAAGTCGATACTCATGTCTTGGGATGCGGAGCCCGGACCGTCTACGATTGCGAAGAGATGGTTATGGGTGGAGCCGTTGCCCTCTATTAGGGCGAAGGTATGAACGTCACCCTCATTCGCGTCAGTGGCGTTGAATTCGCCCACGAATGCGCCGGGAGCTTGGTTCTCAGGTACCGAGACATGGGAGAGGTGGACGTCGGTGGGGGGCGAGTTGGGGAGGTCTAGGTGGACGTTTATCCCGTGGAGGTCTTCGTTGGCGGTTATGGGATCGGGGGCGTGGCTGCCTTGGGCCTCGGCCGCATCGGCTTGGTTGTTTCCGTTCACGTCGCGGAAGGCTTTTACTCGAAAGTTTCCTCCGTTCGGCACGGTGAAATGGTAATTTCCGGGGAAGGGCCTGACGATTTGGGCCACCAGCGTGCCGTTGGCCTCCTCCAGTCGCGTGACGAAGTGCTCCCCGCTCTTCAACGCCGCGAAGGCCCTTTCGGTGGAGAACACCTTGACCACTTCGTCTGCCAACTGGGAGGCCACCGAGGAACTGTCGGAGGCATAGCTGGAATGTCCCCACGTGACGACAGAGCCGTCGTGCTTCAGGGC
>CAZXKR010000293.1:0-2599 GCA_964641305.1 uncultured Puniceicoccaceae bacterium
TCTTCGGGGTTTTCCTTGGAAAAGAGACGGTCATAAAGGCGAACCTCGGCATTTATAGCATTTGGCGCGCTTACCCAGTGAAGGGTGCCCTTTACCTTTCGGCCATCGGGAGAATCGCCTCCCTTGGTCTCGGGATCATAAGAGCATCGCAGTTCGACGATTTCTCCATTTGCGTCCTTCACTACGTCGTTGCAAGTAATATAATACGCGTAACGCAGGCGCACTTCTCGTCCGGGACCCAAGCGAAAGAATTTTTTCGGCGGATCCTCCATGAAGTCGTCGCGTTCGATGTAAAGCTCTCTCGAAAAGGGAACTTTCCGAGAACCGGCTTCAGAATCCTCGGGGTTGTTTATGGCTTCCAGTTCCTCGACCTGATCTTCAGGATAGTTCTCGATGACGACCTTGAGGGGTCTAAGCACTCCCATTCGTCGAAGGGCCTTCTTGTTCAAGTCGTCTCTGAGACAGTGCTCGAGGAGAGCCACGTCAATCATGTTGTCGCGTTTGGCCACTCCTACCTTTTCTGAAAAATTACGGATCGATTCGGGTGTATAACCTCTGCGCCGCAAACCTTGGATTGTGGGCATTCTGGGGTCGCTCCAACCTGAGACATGTCCTTCCTCGACCAATCGCAGCATCTTTCGTTTGCTCATCACGACGTAATTCAAGTTGAGTCTGGCAAATTCGATTTGTCGGGGGTGATGGATTCCGAGGTTTTCGCAAAACCAGTTGTAAAGCGGTCGATGATCCTCGAATTCGAGGGTGCAGAGAGAGTGGGTGATACCTTCGATGGAGTCGGATTGACCGTGAGCGAAATCGTAGGAAGGATAGATCTTCCATTTGTCGCCCGTTTTCGGATGCTCTGCATGCACGATGCGGTAGATCACAGGGTCTCGCATATTCAGGTTGGGGGAAGACATGTCAATTTTCGCCCGCAGAGTCCGAGAACCATCCTCGAACTCACCGTCCCTCATTTTGGCAAAGAGGTCGAGGTTCTCTTCAACGGAACGTTCGCGAAAGCAACAGTTCTCGCCCGGTTCGATCAAAGTACCTCGATTATGTCGCATTTCTTCGGCGGAAAGGTCGCATACATATGCTTTTTCGGCTTGGATCAATTGTATGGCCCATCCGTGAAGTTGGTCGAAATAGTCCGAGGCATGACAAAGGCGGTCTTCCCAGTCGAAACCGAGCCAGCGAACATCTTCCATTATGGCTTCGGCATATTCCGTCTTCTCTGCGACTGGATTGGTGTCGTCGAGGCGCAGGTTGCATAAACCACCGAATTCATCGGCAACGCCAAAATTCAGGCAAATGCTTTTGGCATGGCCAAGGTGCAAGTAACCGTTGGGTTCCGGCGGAAAGCGGGTGTGTACGCGCCCATCGTTTTTGCCTGCTTCGACTTCCTCGTGGACAATGGAACGAATGAAGTCGAGGGATGCTTCTTTCTGGGGATCCTGGAGTTCGGACATACTTTGGGAATGTTGAGTTTTGAAATTAATCTATGCGATTTCCATACTTGGCTTGGTATTCTTTCTCCAAGGACTTCAGCCCCTTCTTGCTAAGCCCGTGACCTACTTCGGACAGCACGTCCAAGGCTTGCCTCAAGCGAGTGCGGGAAAGATCGGGTCCGAGAATCGCCATGGCATCAAAAAGCGGAAGAGAGACGCCGGAACCAGTTATTGCGACAAAAAACGTGGGCATAAGCTGTTTCAGCTTCAATTCCTCTATTTCGGCTATTCTGTTGAAGACGTTGCCTATTGGTTCGCCCTTCCATTCGCAGAGTTTCTCCAATTCCCATTCCGCTATCTTGATAAGTCTTGCGGCATCTGCCGGCTCCAACTTGCCCGAGATTGAATCCGCATCGATCTCCACCTTTTCGGCAAATAGGAATGAGGCAAGTGGACCGAAGTCGGAAAAGGTTTCCAGTCGGGGTAGGGCAAGCGGAAGGATTTTGCCGAGGAATTCATCGTTGAACTTCCATTTGCCCAGTCGAGCAAGAAGGTCATTTGCAGATAATTGTTCCCGGAGGTAGCGACCGTTGAGCCATTTGAGCTTGGATACGTCGAAAATGGGTCCACCCAAGCTGATGCGGGAGATGTCGAAGGTTTCCGACATGTCCGCAATGGAGAAGATTTCCCTTTGATCGGGTAGGGTATATGCCATCATCCCAAGGTAGTTCACGACTGCTTCCGGCAAAAAGCCCGCGTCACGGTAGTGAAAGATGCTGGTGGGATTCTTCCTTTTGGAAAGCTTCGATTTGTCGGGATTGCGAAGGAGTGGAAGATGAATGAATTTTGGCGGTTCCCACTCGAACGCTTCGTACAAAAGAACATGCTTGGGACCGCTATTGATCCATTCCTCGCCTCGAATGACATGGGTGATGTTCATCAGGTGATCATCGACAACGTTGGCGAGATGATAGGTAGGGAATCCGTCCGATTTCCTAAGCACTTGATGATCCACCTGCGACCACGCTATTCGAATCTCATCGCGAAGCTCGTCATGAAAAACGCACTCTCCCTCAGTGGGGACATTGAGTCTCACCACATAGGGAGATCCTCTGGAAACACGGTCCTCAGCCTCTTCAGGGTCTAAGGAAAGG
>CAZXKR010000294.1:0-2595 GCA_964641305.1 uncultured Puniceicoccaceae bacterium
GAGGAAACACTCGTGGGTTTCACTATGTGCAAGGAGGCTTTTATCGCAAAACCTTTGGCAAGCACGGGAACTTGTCCAATCCTTACGCTTTCGGCCACTTCCCGTCGATGGCTCATCCACAGGTGAAACGATTCACGCACACCTTTGAAATTTATGAAGGTGTCTCTTTCCCTAAACGCTATCACGGAAAACTATTTGGCGTTGCTCCCATCCTCCGTTACATTGTGGCCAGCGACATCAAACCTAATGGTTCCACCTTTCGTACGGAAGACATGGACAAGCCAATCACCATTGGAGAAGATCCTAATGATCGCTGGTTCTCCCCGGTGGAAATTCAGACTGGTCCCGACGGCAACTTATACGTGGCCGATTTCCATGCCAGACAGGTCGCTCATTACATTGCCTATTCCAAGGGTCTTACCGATGCCGATCTCGGTCGAATCTATCGACTCAAGGCCAAGGGGGCTAAGAGTGTTCGGTTCGGTGACCCTTTCTCTCCAGCCAACCTTTTGCAGACGGTTTTGCGACATCCGAATCGTTGGCATCGCGAAACCGCACTGCGGTTATTGGGCGACCATCCGGACTCGTCGCTCATCCCAAAACTCCGGACAATTCTTCGAGAGGAATTCGGGCGATCGGCCCTGCAGGCCTTATGGGCATTGAACTTGTGCGGTGGATTCGGCAAAGAGGTCGCCTTGGAGACCCTTGGGCACAAGAATCCTCATGTGCGTCGATGGACGGTACGCTTGCTTGCTGACCAGAGAGAGGTTTCTTCAGAGGTTGCAATAAGATTGGCTGAAATGGCGTCACACGAATCCGATGTCGAAGTTCGTTCACAGTTAGCCTCTAGTGCCCGTCGTCTTCCAGCTCAGGACGGCTTGCCCATTCTTGCCCGTCTTGCCCGTCTTAAGATAGACGCTGAAGATCCGCACCTTCCACTTCTTGTTTGGTGGGGATTCGAAACTCATGCCTCCGAAATCGATTCGACTTTAACGCACTTTAAAGACCCTGCAAACTGGAATAATTACCTACGGGCAGACGGTGTGCTTCCTCAGCAAAACCTCATGCAGCGATGGGCCCTGTCCGGTGGGCAAGCTGAATTGGAAGCCTGTGCCCACTTGCTGGCACTGGCACCCGATACCGCAAATACTGCCCTACTTTTGGAAGGATTTGAAAAAGCCTTCGAGGGAC
The DNA here is from genome assembly GCA_964641305.1 of uncultured Puniceicoccaceae bacterium. GTDB lineage: Bacteria > Verrucomicrobiota > Verrucomicrobiia > Opitutales > Seribacteraceae. The sequence goes on from CAZXKR010000294.1 coordinate 1,192, forward strand.
GGACCTTGCCACCTTTGCCCGAGAGCCTTTCCCGTGCATTGTCCAAGGCGCGCGGGCAAGAAAACCTCTCGCTCCTTCTCCGCCGAGGAGATAAGAAGGCGACAATCCAGGCTATCGACCGACTGAAGGACAGCAAAGCTCCCCTCGACCTTCGCATCCAATTTGCTAGGATTTTGGGTGACGTGAAAGAGGTTCGAGCGGTCCCCGTCTTACTAGGTCTTGTTTCGGCGGGAAGGGAAATGTCCCTACGGCACGAAGCCTTGCTGAGTTTACAGAAGTTCGACCTACCCGAAATTGGAAAAACCATCACTATTGCTTTCCCAAATTTGCCTGAAGAACTTCGTGTCGGTGCCATACATTTGTTGGCGAGCCGGGCAAGTTGGGCTTTGGAGTTGGTCGAGGCATGCGTTTCCGAAAGGATCTCTCGCGAAACTCTCAATCGCGAAATCCTCGCCAAACTACGGCTGCACGATTTACCGCAGTTGCAAAAGCTACTCACCGCACACTTCAGTTCTATAGAATTGCAAACGGAAATCGAGCTCGATCGAAAAATGGCTCGATACCGTTCTCTTGCTTCTTCGGGCGGCGGAAATCCTAAAATCGGAGAAAGCCTTTTCTTCGGTCAGGCAGGTTGTGCCGCTTGCCATGTCTTGTTTGGCAAAGGGGGGCGTATCGGTCCCGACCTTACTCCCTACGATAGATCCGACCTAAATGCGATGCTTCTAGCCATTGTTCGTCCCAATTCCGAGATTCGCGAAGGCTACGAACACAACATCCTTAGCACCAAGGATGGTCGGATACTGAGTGGCTTCAAGGTTGAGGAAAACTCCAAGGTACTTGTTCTTCGCGGTCTCGATGGGCAAGATCATGTGGTCCCCCGCAACCAAATCGCCAACCTCGCTCCCGCCGGACGGTCCCTGATGCCCTCAGGTCTGCTCGAATCTCTTACCGCCGAGGAATTTCGTCACTTTTTCGCCTATCTTTCTTCTACCACACCCCCAAAATAGCATTCCCTTTGTGAATACTGTTTAGATGATCTTCGTGATTTGAGCATCCAGCGTTCTGCATTAAGCCGAAATGCAGAAATAATTCCTCTATAATCTAGATCTGCGAAGTTTACTTGCGCTTCTCTTGAAAACTAGCTATTTTCTGAATCTTTTCCCCAAAAAGGAGCTTCTTAAAGATGTCTGAATTAAACGATCTAACTCTAAATGTAGCCTTGCGCTCGGATAGCGGACGGTACGCTTGCAAGAAATTGCGTGCGGCTGGCCGAATACCTATTATTTATTATGGTAAGGATTTGAATAAACCCTACTCCCTCGAGGAGCGCGAGTTTCGCCAGTTGATGAGAAATTCTGGGGGAACTGCTTCTCTGTTTCGTCTCAATTCCGGCAATGGTGAAGA
>CAZXKR010000295.1:0-2592 GCA_964641305.1 uncultured Puniceicoccaceae bacterium
ATCCCGCCCTTGACTTGCTCGTCATCATCGACGGACTTGACGAGGACGCGATCACCCAAAGGAGTGATGTTTGGTTTACTCATTTTTTGTTGGTATTAGGTTTAGCTTAGTTGTGAGGATGAATACCGTGACTTCACAGAAAGACCTAGGTCAATTGAGTTGTCTCAGTGTTAAATAAAATAAGGGATAAAAGAATAATCTCAGCTCTTGTCTTTGTCTTCGTCTTTTTCTTCGTCTACAACTTCGAAGTCGGCTTCCACTATATCTTCTTCCTTGGACTCTCCGGCAGAATCGGATCCCGATTCATTGCCCGAATCTGTGCTTGCACCAGCTGCAGCAGGATCACACGCCCCGGCAGCACCTGCGTTTTCATAGACCTGTTTCCCTATGACCTCGAGGGACTTGAGCAAAGAATCCTTGGCTTGCTTTAAATTCTCGGTGCTGGCTTCTTGGTCTTCCAAAACCTTCTTTGCGGATCCGATAGCTTCCTCGACAGTCGACTTCATCTCGGCAGGAACCTTGTCTCCTAGGTCGGTAAGCTGTTTTTCGCCTTGGTAGACCATGGAGTCCAATTCATTACGAGCAACAACTTGATCTTTTTTGGTTTTATCGGCATCGGCAAACTTCTCTGCCTCTTTGCGCAAGCGTTCGACCTCAGCCTCATCTAGGCTGGAGGAACCCGAAATGGTAATTTTCTGATCTTTGCCTGAACCCAAGTCTTTAGCAGTGACATTTAGAATACCATTGGCGTCGATATCGAAAGTGACCTCGATTTGGGGAACTCCTCGGGGAGCCGAAGGTAAGCCGTCCAGTTTGAAAGTACCGAGAATTTTGTTGTCCTGAGACATCGGACGTTCGCCTTGAAGAACAACGATGTCGACAGCCGGTTGGTTATCCGCGGCAGTGGAAAAGGTCTGCGTCTTCTTGGTCGGAATAGTCGTGTTCCTCTCGATCATGGAAGTGGAGACTGAACCTGCGGTCTCAATCCCCAAGGTGAGGGGAGAAACGTCCAGCAGTAGAACATCATTCACATCACCTTGTAGCACAGCACCTTGGATACCTGCACCGATGGCCACGACTTCGTCGGGATTGACGCCTTGATGGGGCTCTTTGCCGACAAGCTCATGAGCCAATTCGACTACCTTAGGGCTTCGAGTCATACCACCGACGAGAACCAAATTGCCCACCTCTCCCGAGGATAACCCTGCGTCTTTCAGGCAAGAGTCGAAAGGACCTTTCGTGCGTTCGTATAAGCCCTCGCATATTTGTTCCAGTTTGGCACGGGTGAAATTGACGTTAAGGTGCTTGGGACCAGAAGCATCAGCCGTGATAAATGGCAAATTTATGTCGGTAGCTTGAGTCGAAGAAAGGGCGATCTTAGCTTTTTCGGCTTCTTCCTTCAATCGTTGCATGGCCATAGGGTCCGAACTAAGATCCACTCCTTGGTCGTTCTTGAATTCGTTAACCAGCCAATCAATAATAAGTTGATCCCAATTGTCTCCGCCAAGTTGAGTATCACCGTTGGTGGCTTTTACCTCGAAAACACCCTCGGCTATTTCGAGAACGGAAATATCAAAGGTTCCACCGCCCAGATCATAAACGGCTATCGTTTCTTCGCCTTTCTTCTCCAAGCCATATGCCAAGGATGCAGCAGTCGGCTCGTTAATTATGCGCATGACCTCGAGTCCTGCGATTGATCCGGCATCCTTGGTGGCCCGACGTTGATCGTCGTTAAAGTAGGCAGGAACCGTGATCACCGCCTGTGTAACGGGTTCACCGAGATAGGCTTCCGCATCAGCCTTGAGCTTGGCTAGAATCATGGAAGAAATTTGCTCGGGCATGAAGATTTCGGTTTTTCCGTCCACTTCACATTCAAAAGCCGCTGCTCCGTTTTTGCCCTCGACGACCTTGAAGGGCTGGTTCTCGACCTCGTCCTTAACTTCTTCGAACTTTCGACCGATCAGGCGTTTGGCTGAAAAAATGGTATTGGCGGGATTGGTGACTGCCTGCCTTTTGGCCGCTTGCCCAACCAGGCGCTCTCCGTCCTTTCCAAAAGCGACGATGGACGGAGTCGTACGGGCACCTTCGGAATTTGGAATTACTTTGGGTTCGCCTGCTTCCATGACGGCCATGCAGGAATTACTGGTACCTAAATCTATGCCGATAATTTTGCTCACGAAAATTCTATTGCAAGATACGCGCCCATGACTCATCCATCACCCAAGATGTTCATAACAAGATCTTTACAAGAAAAAAAGGATCTCATGCCTTCGTATCGAAACACTGGAAACCGTGACAGTGCGTCACAACCACGTCACAGTAGTGTGACTGCTGCGACATACCTAATCATGGCGTATGGTCTTGAAGTAGTTCGTTATCTGGATCGGAGTACTCGTCCCCCACCCCTTCCGACACCTCAGGCAAACCGTCAAGAATCTCAAGAACTCGGTTTCCTCGCTCGATTCCTTCATCCCGAACGAATCGTAACTTCGGGCTGTATTTAAGTACGACGTGACGCCCCACTTCCTTCCTGATTTCACCTACTTTCTTCCTGAAAAAAGCAGCGGCTTCTTTAAAATGGCTCTCATCGCC
>CAZXKR010000296.1:0-2592 GCA_964641305.1 uncultured Puniceicoccaceae bacterium
GTGGCGAGATGCAAGACATGGGTGACTCCATTGATCGCTTCGGCGACCAGATTGCGATCGGCAATGCTCCCGCGGATTATTTCCAACCGTGATGTCTCTTCCAGCAGTCGGTTATGACACAGTGCCCGAACTGTGGCTTTGGAGAATTTTTCATCTTTCAGAAAACGGGCAAGAAAATGTGAACCTACTTTTCCTGTTGCTCCAGTGAGGAGAATTTTCATGGGCGTTGAGGCTAAAAATCTACAATTCCTTTCCCGTTCAAGGAAAGAGAGGGGGAATGTGAAATGTATCTTCTCCTTACAGCAATTGAGTGAGGGGTTGGCCTTTGTCGGCGAGTGTAAAGGGGCGGCGGGTAGGGGAGTAGACAATCTCGTCCAGCGGCAGTCCCAAAGCATAGGCGATGGTGGCGTTGAAATCGGGAATCTCTACGCGTTGGTCTACAACTTCGCGACCCTCGGGGTCAGTTTTTCCCCAGACTTGCCCGCCACGAATTCCACCGCCGGCGAGCATGCAGGAAAAGGCTTTCGGATAATGATCCCGCCCTTGGTTTACGTTGATGTTTGGCGTTCGGCCGAATTCCGTTGCCAAGACTACGAGGGTTTCGTCAAGCATGCCTCGCTTGTCGAGATCGTTCAGCAGAGCTGAAAGTGCCTGATCGAGGATGGCGCAACGTTCAGGAGCCCGTTCAAAGTTAAGCTGGTGTGTGTCCCAGCCTCCTAGTTGTACTTCTACGCTGCGAACTTGGCGTTCCACTAGGCGTCGGGCCAACAACAAGCCTTGGCCGAAGGTTTCTTCTCCATATGATTCGCGGGTTGCCTCACTTTCCTTGTTTATGTCGAAAGCCTCTAGGTCTCCGCTTTTCATGAGGCGAACGGCATCCGCGTACATGTCCGAATAGGCCCGGACTTTCTTCAGGTCATATTTATCGCGAAAGCCTTTGTCGAATTGATCAGCGAGGGAAAGGCGTTTCTTGAAGTCTTCCTCGGTCACTCCGGAAAGCATTTTGCTGTTGCGGAGCCCTTCGTCAGGTTTGCCGATGGCAAGAGGTTGGTGGGAGGAAGGTAGAAATCCTGCCAACGGATGCTGGGGGCCTCCGCTAACCACCACAGCGCCGGGCAAGGTGGGATTGGAACGTTCGGCGAGCCGTGTCATCCAAGCCCCAATGCTAGGGTGGCGAATCGTCGACCGTTGAGCATAACTGGTATGCATGAAGTAGTTGCCTTGAGCATGAGCTCCCTTGGTCGAGGTCATGCCACGAACAACGGCGATTTTGTCTGCGTGGTTAGCGAGCAGAGGAAGGTTTTCCGCGAGTTGCAGGCCGTCAGCCTTTGTCTTGATGGCTTGTGTGGGCCCACCTGTTTCCGTACCTGGTTTCGGATCGAAAGTATCGATGTGGGTCATGCCGCCCGACATGTAGAGATAGATGACGTTGCGGGCTTTTGGGGCATGATTCAGCGGGCGATTTAATCCGAGGCCGGCAGCTTGGGCATTTGGAGAAACTGCCCACGGTAGAATGCTTACTCCAAGGAAAGTCTTGGCGGCTTGCGTTACGAATCGACGGCGTGAAAATTCGTCGGCTTGTGCTAATGTGTTTTCCATGGCGTTCCGGAGGGTGATGATTACCTATTGAATGAATGAAAATTGCCTCGTGTTGAGCAAGGTCCAGGCCAGCCCTTGAAAGCCTGGCCCCATCGTCCTTTCCGATCTTGGCACATAGCCCTTCTTCTTGGCCTGTGCGGCATAATACTTTAACAATCTCTGCCTTTTTTCAGGAGAAGCGTCGGCTGGAATCCTTGACGAGAAATCAGGAGTTTTTTCTTGAGCCTGACGGATTTCAGCGAGGCAGGTCTTCTTTTCTTCCTCGGTTGGTTTGCGGTTGAGAATGGAAAGAAAAAGCACATCCACTTTTTCTTCCACGCTTTTCACACCTGCCAAGTCTTGCACAAAAGGAGAGGCCGGATGCTTCAGGAGCGAGTTGTAAATGGGCCCGTTGAGCAAACTTAGGGCCTGGGGTACCGAAGCCTCCCGGCTGGAGTTTTCGATTACCTCGCGATCGGATTGGCCGAATTCCCGCAGGAAATGACCAGCAGGCGCAGGTGACTGCATATATGAGGCTCGGATCAATTGCTTGGAGTACCCGTTCCATCGATCTCTTGTGTCCTTTGTCCGTTGACCGCTCGGGGCTCTTCCGTACAAGGCTCGACCGTCATAGCCTTTCCCCATGATGAGAGATGCGTAAGAAGCTCGCTGTTTGTTTCGCAGTTGACCGTACTCTCGTCGCAAGCGAGCAGCAGCTTGGAGGTCATCATTTTCCTGGGCAACCCGTAACCGTTTCTGGATGGCAAGCATCTCGTCATTTGAGTCCTTGGTCATGCGCCCCCCTTTTTTGGCAACCTGAAGCATTGCCTTGGCTTCTAAGTCATAGACTTTTTCCTCGTACTTGGCTAGTTCCTGGACCCTGTACTCATGTCGTCGCAAATCTGACTTCCTTTCGTCGACGTAGGGAATGGACAAGGTGACCAAGGAGTCCCATATCTGCTCTGCACTCATGCGCTGGAGAATAGGACCGGGGAAGTGATAGGCTTTGCCGGC
>CAZXKR010000297.1:0-2580 GCA_964641305.1 uncultured Puniceicoccaceae bacterium
GCCCATGGTGGCGGTGACGTATCCCCCGGCCTGAAGAGCCTCGCCCATAGTAACGAACTTTTCCGCCAAATGGGTCGTGTTCTTGGTCGGAATCAGCTTTCGGTGCTTGGAGGAACCACGATCGGAATTCGCAACCGTGTATACTCCGTGTCGCGGAGAATACTTGCCGGACATGAGGCAGGCCCGACTCGGAGCGCAGTTCGGGGCGTTGGCATAGGCGTTCATGAAAACCATACCGTCCTTGGCCAGTTTGTCGACGTGGGGGCTCTCGTAGTATTTAGACCCCATGTATCCGAGATCAGTCCAGCCGAGGTCGTCGATGAAAAAGAACACGACGTTCGGCTTGGACGCCCGATCCGCCCCGAAAAGCGTTCCGGCGAGCAGAATGGTGAAGACAATGAAAGTGGACCTATGAAAAATCATCTCACAAGGAGAACCCGAAGTCGCGCCCTCGTCAAGTGGGTAGAGACCCTATGCCAGGCTTAATGCTGGGAGGAACAGGGTTCGTCTTTTTCGTTGTGACTGCAAACGGGGCAACTCTTGCAAAAGCGGAGATTCAGGAAATGTCCGGAAGCAAGAGAGATTCCCGCGCAGGCGGCAAAAAGGTAATGGGCGATATCGATGGTCCCGGCATGGGAATGATCGTGGCCATGTCCATGGGCATCGGGACGAAGTAGAATAAAGGCCAAGCCCAAGCCGAAAGCAAGAGGCACCCAAAATCGACGATGCTGCAAGTATCCGCGAAATAAAGTGGGGCCGGCAATCAAAAGGGAAGCGGCAACCACCGTTTCCTCGAAACCTTCCGTCCAAAAGAATGAGCCGGCCAGCAAAGGGAGAAACGGAAGGAGAATGGGAAGCGCGATGCAATGAACCGCGCAAAGAAAGGACACAAACATGCCAGCGCGATCGAAACGTTCCCAAGATAATGCTTTAATCATAAGACAGTAACCTAAAAAAAGGGGTTGCCCGCAAATTGCAAGTTCTTTGCGTTAAGAAACTAGGCGAGGCTTACCTGCGGGCGTTCGCCTGCATGGGAGTTACAGGATTACCCGTATTGGGAATGACCTGGACGGCTCGATCGTCCCACAACTCGATCATGTCCATGTCCTTGGCGTTAGTGACCTCCAGATCAGGCAGACCATGCTTCTTCAACCATGCCTTGATCGGCGGGATGGCCACTTCGGGGTCGGCGGCCCTGGCCGTGACGATTTTCACGGTGTATCCCATGCCCACCCAGACGTTAAGCCGTTTGACCATGTTAGGTACGGGTTTCCCGATATGCTCGAAACCTTGCCACGGTTCCGCCATGGCCAAGGTGCCGTCGAGATCGACCCCGATCCATTGTTTTTCCTCGGCTTCTTCACCAAATTTATTTTCGTCCGTCACGGGAAGACCTTTTGCATAGGGAACTCTGACCTCAGGTGTGGCAGAGAAGAGGTTTTTCAGCGCTTGAAACACAATAAAATCATAAACAGTGCTCTATCCTAGGTGTTGCCATGCGTTCGGCAAGTCCTTTCCTTAATCGAATGACCACGAATTTGTCATCGGTGGAATTTCCGGCTGACGCTGAAGCGCTTCCTTGGCTGGTGGCGCTATGGCTTGGTGTCTGGGCATTAAGACCGATCGCAGCCTTTATTCATGAATTGGGTCATGCCCTGCCGGCCTTGGCCTTCACTAAAGCAGAGGTGGAAGTAAGAATTGGGGAGTCCTTTGAGAAACCCTTGAAAAACTTTGGACGGTTGAAGATCGCTTGGTGTTTTCGCTCGAGCTTTACGGGTTTCACGGGATACGAACGAGAAAGCCTGAAGAAAGCGCCTTTGTCGACAGTCATTCTGGGAGGCCCCATAGCTTCCGGGTTGGCCTGTGGGCTTGGCGGCTTAGGAACACTATCCGCAACAGATCCTATTTGGTGGCGCATTTCAGCAGCCGCTTTTCTGTGCGCAAACGGCATAGTCTTTCTTCGGTCGGCGATTCCCGTGACCTTGCGACCAACCGAACAATTTCCCGACGGACCACCTAGCGACGGTCTAGATTTATGGAAAACACTTAGAGGAACAAACGACTAATCCGCATCTTCAGGAACGATTCCGAACTGGCTGTCGTAGAGGTTTCTGTACAAATTGCAGTCGCGATGCAGTTCATCGTGTGGACCATCCGCGATGATTCGGCCCTCATCCATGACCAAGATTCGGTGAGCCAACTTCAGGGAACTGAAGCGGTGGGCGATAAGCAAAGTGGTCTTCCCCTCGATCAGCTTGGCCATGGCGTCTCGAATCTTGTCCTCGTTTTCAGCATCCAGAGCTGAAGTCGCTTCGTCCAATACAAGAATAGGGGCGTTTTTCAGAAAGGCGCGGGCAAGGGCTATTCGTTGAAGCTGGCCACCCGACAGACGACTACCATCCTCTCCCAAACGTTCCTCATAGCCGTGCCGAAACTCCTTTACGAATTCATCGGCATAAGCCAGCTCGCACACCTTTTCCACCTCCGAGTCGGTATGTTCGGTTTGTCCCAAAAGGACGTTTTCCCGAACGGTGGCGTCAAAAAGGAAAGGTCGTTGAGGAACAAGGGCCACCGAGTCTC
>CAZXKR010000298.1:0-2577 GCA_964641305.1 uncultured Puniceicoccaceae bacterium
AGGTAGGTACCCGGATAGCTAAGCAGGCGAAAGGCCAGCATCGCCTCGGCTGCCAAGGTTCGAGCCTTGAAGTCGGCCAAGGTCGGCTTGTCCGCAATCCTAAGGGCGTGAATCCTGCGACGAATTGTTCGGATGCGATCGACCAAGTCTTCCCCTTCCTTAGCGGACAGCTCGAGCTCGGATTCAAGCTTTTCCATCAACTGTCCAGCAATGTTTCTAAGCTCACTGGCCAAGTCGTCTCCGACATCACCATCCAAAGGTTTGGCCAAGCCACTCATCACCTTTTTCAGTGCGAACCAACCGAGACGCTTGACCTCGGAAACATGATCGGACGACTCGTCGTAATCTTCGTCCACCTCGGAAGCCAATCGACGAAACAAATCAACAACCCCACCCGCAGCATTGGAAAAGTGAGTAACCTTCAAGCTTACGGGAATAGCAAAAACGGGGTGATCGCCTCCCAAGTCCTTCTGCGCCTTCACGCCAAGGAAGGCGGGACCGTCCAGAAAGGGAGTCACCTGGTCGTTGGTTAGGTAGACGTTTCCCTCAGGAAAAATGATTAACCCTCGCTCTCCTTCCTTCAAGATGCTTAGGGCTGCTTTCATGGATTTGCGGTCGCTGCCCTCTCGGTCCACCGAGAAGCATCCCGTTCTCTGCATGCACCAAGCGTTCAGTTTGCTCTGAAGGAAAATGTCATAGGCCGCCATGAAAGAAATGGGCACACCAAGCTGCCGGAAAACCTCGATCATGATTGGGGGATCACTGTGCGTCGGATGATTGGGAAGAAAAAGTAGACGATTGCCCGCATGTTTTCTTGCTTCCCTCAGCACATCAGGATTTATTAGATCAACCTTTTGGATACGATGCTAGGCCACTCTCAAATAAAAATTGCGGTTTACCCAACGAAGAAAAGCTTCCGCAAGCCGATTGGGCCTAGGCTCGAAAAAGCGATAACTCTTGTCGGAAAAATCAATCATTGAATTTGGGCATTCTCGCCAAACATGGAGATTATTCAATGCCCAACTTTCAATTTACGTATTGCTTTCACCCCGAGCAACTACACCCTAAACCTTAATGAAACTTCCATCATACCTTCTACTCTCAGTTTTGACGGCATTGGGCCAACAAGGTCTTAAAGGCCAAAAGCAAGAAAGACCCAACGTATTGTTTCTCTTTGCCGATGATCACGCCTATCAGGCCATATCGGCCTACGGGTCCAACAGGAACAGGACTCCTAATATCGATAGAATCGCCAACGAGGGCATGATCTTCCATCGCGCCTTCGTCACCAATTCCATCTGCGCCCCGAGCAGAGCCGTAATCCTTACCGGCAAACACAGCCACCTGAACGGTCAATTGACCAATGGCATGCGCTTCGACGGAGGCCAGCAAACCTTTCCTAAGCTACTTCAAAAAGGTGGATACCAAACCGCAATGATCGGAAAATGGCACCTCAAGAGCGACCCCACCGGCTTTGATTTCTGGCAAGTGCTTCAGGGACAAGGTCCATACTACAATCCGCCCATGAAAACGCCCGAAGGCGTCAAGAAAATCACCGGTTACACTACCGACGTCATCACCGACGTCACACTCGACTGGCTGAAAAACGGAAGGGACAAGGACAAACCCTTCTTCATAATGAGCCAACACAAGGCCCCGCACAGGAATTGGCAACCCGGCCCCAAGCACCTAACCAAATACGATGGAGTCGAAATCACCGAACCCGAAACACTTCGTGATGATTACAAGACGCGATCATCCGCCGCCTCCAGTCAGGCCATGACGATCCGGAACCATCTCTCGTCGAATGATCTAAAGCTTCGAACACCCGGCAACCTCACGCCCGAACAAAAGGCAAAGTGGGACGCTGCTTACGGGCCTAAGAACAAGGCGTTCACAGAAGCGAAACTGGAAGGCGAAGCCCTCTTCAAGTGGAAATACCAACGCTACGTAAAGGACTACCTGCGGTGCATCGATTCGGTAGATGAAAACGTCGGGCGACTCCTCGACTACCTCGACAAAAGCGGTCTCGCCGAGAACACGGTCATCATTTATTCATCCGACCAAGGTTGGTACCTTGGCGAGCATGGTTGGTACGATAAGCGCTGGATGTACGAGGAATCCTTCCGTACTCCACTGCTCGTGCGTTGGCCCAAGGTCATCAAACCCGGAAGCAAGAACTACGACTTGGTTCAAAACCTGGATTATGCCCAAACCGCCTTGGACTTGTGCGGCGTAAAGATCCCCGGGGACATGCAGGGATCGTCTTTCGCACCTCTCCTGAAAGGGAAAAAACCGTCTGACTGGCGAAAGTCCCTCTATTACCATTATTACGAGTTCCCGGGCGCTCACAGCGTACGCCGCCACTACGGCGTTCGTACCGACAAGCACAAACTCATCTACTTCTACAACTTGGACGCATGGGAGATGTACGACCTAGAAAAAGATCCCAACGAATTAAAGAGCGTCTACGGACAACCGAAATACGCTGCCCTGACCAAGGAACTTAAAACGGAACTGGATCGCCTTCGCGAACTCTACAAAGTGCCTGAAGACACCCGCCCGGTTAGTAGGTCT
>CAZXKR010000299.1:0-2572 GCA_964641305.1 uncultured Puniceicoccaceae bacterium
CACGATTCGGGATCACCTTGTAATTGTCGTTCGCTTGGTCGATGCGATAGGAAACACCCTTGTATCGGATGGTCTGTCCGGGACGATAGAGGCTGCGGTCGGTAAAGAAAACGGAGCGTTCGTAAGGTCTTGGATTACTTACTCGGTCATTGACGTAATAATCATTGGCCGTGGCCAAGGATTGCCCTTGGTGCGAGGCCAAAATAGTGAGGCTGGTACGGTTGGTCTGCAGGCTGAAAAGGCCGTTTGCGTCGGTTCGTGTGGCTCGGAGCTCGACTCGGCGATTATTTCGCTCTCTCTTCCAAGCGCGTACGGAGGCTCCTTGAACGGGTTCGCCAGAAATAGCATTCAGGACAAATCCCTCAATCGCCCCGGATCCTTGGCGGGTACGCATGACCAAGGAAAGGTCGCTCACCCAGAAACTCGAATAACTGACGCGGTTTTCCTTGTCCCCGAACTTGGGGTCATGACTGGCGAAAAGAAAGTAGGAGCCAGGCTCGAGGCCTTTGGGAGCGGGAATCTTTTCCACCCGTTGCTTGAAGTCGTCGGTCGGCGGCAGATCGACGGACCATTCCTTGACGGGTTTGCGACGCAACCATTCGGCCTTGGTACGATGGTCGACGTATTCGGGATGACGCTGAGTGTCCTGCAACCGCTTTACCCAATCAAAGGACACGACTCGAAAGTAAGCCTTGGTGAGGTTGCGATAACGCAACTCGACGTTCGGCATGGGCTCGTTCCATACGCGTTCGCTAGATACGGAAGAAGACTTGCTTTCTATTTGGTTAACCAAGTTCTTGCATTCCTTTCCCCCCACACTGTCGGGAAAAACTGCCGCTCCGCGCTTGGCCAGCTTGTGAGCTTCCACAAGCTCTCCCTCCCCATGCAAGACCTGAGCATGCCGATGCATGGCTCGGGCAGACATTTCGTGATCCGCCCATTGTTGGGCGAAACGCTTGAGGGCGGCCTTGTAACGAGCTTTCTTTTCTTCTCCGAAAGCTTGGTTGTTACCGAACTGCAGACGATGAAGATCGGCATCGACCAAGGCGTCTTGGTTTTCGTCCTCCTGATGAAACCTCAGCAAATCTTGGAACAATCGGATCGCCTTTATCTTTGGCGACTGATCGTCTTCCGAATCGATTTTCCAAGCCAGAAAATCCTTGGCGGATGCGAAAATCGGACTGTCGGCGGACAGAACGAAGGCATCCTGAGCCTTGGAACCGGCCTGCTCGCCAGCGGAATAGAAGCGAAGGGCGTCGTGGGCCACGAAATCATAGAGGGTCGGCCGGTAGCTGTCGGGCACGGTTCCTTGGTTAAGGAGGAAGTTGTAATCATTGACCGCTTCCTTTTTCAAAACCTCGTGATGAGCCAAGGTCTTTTGAAACTGCTTGTCGATTTCCGACAGGATGCGGGGCAAGTCCCAAGTGGTGATATCCCCTCCCGGAGCCTCCGCTGTTCGAGTTCTTTGAGTGAAACGCCAGCGGTTGCGCTGAAAGTACTGCCAATACCAGTTGGCCAGAACGGCGTTCATCATGGGAACGATCTCCTTGGGAGCCTTGGCCATCTCCGCCTCCATCCGGGTGATCTTCTCCTCTGGCTTGTTCCCTTCGATCGCTCCTTGAAGATTGATCTTCTGGGCAATGGCTCGAATGGCGACCGCATGAGCCTTTTCCTTGAGGGCCCGCTCGATGAGCGGATTCAGTTTCTCGATGGCTGTCTTGGGTAGACCTTTCTTGGTCGCCGCCTCCACTTCTTCCCATTGGTCGACCAAGGAAGATTGGCCGACCTGGGCGATGACCAAGGCGGTCAATGCCACAAATGATGATGCGAATAGAATACGAACTGGATTCTTCATGACTAGCAGGATTACCTATTACGGACCTGAAAAAAGGGGGGTTGCATGCATAAACCCAGAAGGTTGTTTTGGCAAACACCAAGAACCACTCGGAAATCAGGCCGGACACTCACGTCATGTTAGGACACGCGTCCCGGCACGTCATTAGAAAAATTAATCCTTGGAGTTTTCTGGGTCGACGATCTCGACCAACAACTCGATCAGGAGGTCCTTGCCGTCGATCTTGTCGCCATCCAGGGCCAAGGCAAGAGGTTGCCCAGACTGCATCTCCTGCCGGAAGGCATGTCCCCCGCCTTCCAGTGGGACCGAAAAATCAACCTCGGAAATCGTTTGCTTCTTTAAGTCCACCCGGGCGAACAGCCCTTCCTTCTCGATGATGGCATGAGATGTTGCATCGCTCAAGTCGACGTGAGTCAGCTTAATGCCACGGCGCGTCTGCCCGAGTTCGAGCCAGAAGGAACCGCCATTCTTGAGATGGAGGGAAATCTTTGGGGGTTTGCCCTTGATTTGAAACATTCCACGCATCTCGACCTCGTCTGCAAAGGAAGGCTTTCCAAGTTTTGACTGAATCGATCCAGGCTCATTCTTTTTTTCGAAAAACTCCCAAGCTTCCTTGGCCTTGCCCTCCATGCCCTCCTCACCGACCGATTGTTTGCCAAGGAAGGTGATTCCCTCGAAGGAAATCCCAGTTTCTTGAACAGTGGCTTTAAAGGAAAA
>CAZXKR010000300.1:0-2570 GCA_964641305.1 uncultured Puniceicoccaceae bacterium
CGTGTTCCTGAAGCATGATGCGGCCCGATTTAGTTCCAAAGTCGGGTCGAGACTTGAACTTGCTTTTAGCGTGCCGTTTTTTCCAGTCTTCGGAACCGATTTCAATTTCGGCGACCTTTTCGCCGTTCAGCCAATGTTCGATTTTGCTTCCTTTTGCCAAGATGCGACTGACGTTGAATGTTCCGGGAGCCTTTAGCTTCTTGTCGGCGGATGCTCCTTTGATGGCATAGATGGAGGCTGTGGCCCCGAGATGATCGGGCGCGTACTTCAACTTAGCATCATCAATAATTTGATATTCGGGTCCTAAAGTCGCCCCGGAGTAATCGGTGACCCTATACTTTACGCCACTGTTGCAACCTACGGCTATTTTCCATTCAAAGGAAAAATCAAAGTCTTTAAAACTTTCCTTGGTGTACAGGTCGCCGGCTTTGTTCTTGCGAAAGATGCAACCATCTTCCACTACCCAGCCCTTAGCCGGAGATCCCCCCGAAAGGTCTGTCCAACCTTTGAGGCTGTTACCATCGAAGAGATTAATTTCCTTGAGCTCTGCCAAGGTGCAAAGCGGATGAATTATCGATATCAGCAGTGCGAATCGCATGTTCTTTAGAGCTTATTCCGACTTCGGCCCACTATCCTTATTCTGATCCCGTGGGCCGCGACCACCGCCCGATCTTCCTCTCCCTCCTCGACGACGTCCTCGATTGCCGCCACCGTCTTTTCGTTCACGATTTTCTTTGTCTCTTCCTCCGCTTCCGCCAGAGCTTTTGCGGGAACCGCCTCCACCGCCTTGCCGGCGTAGACGGCTGTCCATTGCGGCTACCTTTTTTTCAAGTCGGCTTGTTTTAAGATGGAAATGTCCAATTACAAGTAGGACGCCGTATATGATGAGAGCATACTTGCCGAAGGCGACGTCGCCCCACTTTTTGTTCCAAGCAACATAGACGGCTGCAGTACCCATAATGGCGAGGGCAAACAGCATCCCGGTGTTCCAGATTAATCTGAAACCACCTGTGGGACGTTCACGACCAAGCACTTTCTTGCTGTTCATCAGCAAGAAGAAGCTCAAGTAGGCGACAGGAATCAGGGTAAATCCAAATACTGAGGTTGGGACGGCCAACCAGAAGGCCGCATCACTCCAGACGAATGGTCCAAGAACTCCCACTCCCGCAAGCAGTGCTCCGAGGATGAAGGGTTTTCCTTTGTGAGGGACCCCCATGACTTCGCAAATTGCATGCCCGTTAATGGTCATTAAGATTATGATAGTGGAAAGTGCCATACCGAGCACTCCTATACCGAATATCCAGTGAGAGAATATCTCGCCCGTGAGGTTTTTAAGGGACTTGGCTAAATTGAATGCATCTCGTTTTACTAGCATGGCAGCCATGTCCTTATCGGCATCGGAGAGGTTTTCTTTCAGTTCCTTTTTTTGGACTGGCGCCATTTTCTCGTAGGCTTCAGATCCGAGTTCGAGACCTAATCGAGCGTTGACCAGACCGTCGTATCTCTTTTCAAAATTCCCTTCCAGTATGCGTTCTTGATAGTCGACATAGGCGGATTGAGGTTTTACGTTGAACTGGGAGCCTGCGGCAATGACAACGCAGGAAGTGGCGATGACGTAAGGAATGAGCAGGGCAGTCCAGAGATCGAACTTGGCAAGCCCGCGATGTTCCCGGCCCCATCGTCTGCGCAAAAGAACGAACGGCATTAAAAACGTCATGTTGATTCCTACCGCAGTAGCTGCGGCCGAAATCATTACGTCCTTTTGCATGTTTACGATCTTGGACTTCCAGAATTCACTGAATTCTCCTGTTGCTGCGAGCGCTTCTTTATATTTTGCCGAGGGTTCTGAGAACAGCGATGGATCAGGGATGAAACCTGCGGCGATTTCCGCCCATGGCAAGTTGCCTGATACGCCCATTTTTACCACGACGCCGACGAACGCCAACACGATTAGGGCGACCATGATTTTGAGAATCCGGTCGAAGGCTTTCGCTCCCTTGGCTCCCTTGTCGTAAGCGAGAATGGCTAGAGTGGCGGCAATAAGGAGAAAAGCACAGACAAGAACCTTGCCCCAAGTGTTGTCCAATGCGGGAAACAGATTTTGAGTGGCGGCAGCAGTGCCGAGAGAAAATTGCGGAAGACACCAGACCACGTTGGCAAGAATGGTGGCTATTGCCCATCCCCACCCGAGTACGGGGTTAATATCCTCGTTGATCGCCTTGAACGGGCTTTGTCCCGTGGATAGGGTGACATGAGATATGGCGCATAGCATGATTACCCCGAGCACGATTGCTACGGGTTGCAACCAGAGCAGGGAATAGCCTGCCAAGACGCCGAGGAACAGACTCGAGGCAAGGGAACCTCCCCCAAGAGTGATGGCGCTTTGCAGCCAGCCGGGGCCGGATAGTTTTACATAGGCGCCTATTCGAGAACCGAAGCCCCCGAGTTCGGCTTCGCGTAGCATGACGCGTTCGTCTTCAAGTTTCGTAGGCATGGGAATGATACTATTTGTATTGGGTTCTTGGTAGAACGCTGGTAGTCGCCACGCTTTCTAAGGATGCGCGGCGAGG
>CAZXKR010000301.1:0-2567 GCA_964641305.1 uncultured Puniceicoccaceae bacterium
GCGGTGCCTCTGGCTCGAAGGCCGTCGTGCTCGAAGGTGAGACCGAAATCGAGGCGCTTGAAACCTTTCAGCAAGGAAGCCGGATCCTTCGGGGTCTTGGGTTCCCCGGGATGGCCGAAGACGGTGGACTCGTAGGTTTGGAATTTCTCGTTCCATACGTACTCGCCGCCACCGGGACAGGTGAGCAGCACGTGCCAGGTCTTGGTGTGGTAGGCGAGGGCATCGTCCTTTCCGAGGGTGAGCTTCCACTCGTTGAGAATGGGGAGGTTGTTCCAGGAGCGTCGGCGGAATTGCTTCGTCATTTCATCGCGGGAAAAAACGTCCATAAACGATATCAACTTGCTGTCCACGGTGATGGAGGCGCTTTCGCCAAGCCACGGCTTGGGGTTCTCAGGTAGGGGTTGCTTCTCCTTTTTCATTTTACGAGCGTCGAGACGGCGGTCTAGCGAACGCTTGAGGAGGGCTTCGTTCAAGGTCACGGTGAGCAATTTTGAGGAGGGCGCGTAATAGAGGGCGATCTCATCCACGCCTTCGTCCTCGAGGTCTTCCAAAATGTCCCCCGCAGGCGCGATTTTCACATATCCCTGCTTCTTGTATTCGTGATTTGTCCAAGTTGTCATTCCGGGTGCGGTTTGCTCGATCCATGCCCGAAGGGCTGCGAGAAAGGCAGTGAGCTTGAAGGGATTGGTGGCCTCGACGTTTAGAGCGAGGGGCAGGCGACCGACGTTGTCTATCATGAATTCCTCGGCTCCGTCCTCGCCATCCTTGGCTACGGCTTTTCCGAATTCATCCCAAAAGGGAGACTCGTCCGCGTATACCGACATCCATTGCCCGACCCATCCAAAGGCGTTCAGCCCGAGAGAGGGAGCAAATAGGGCGGCCATATTTCCCGCTTGCTGCATGGTGCGCGACTTCATGTCGAGCGCGGTGATCCAGTGGACGAGAGATTCCTCGTGCGGGTCGCCGGCGTTGGGATCCAGCTTTACGGTGCCCGTGGTCTCGATGATTTGGCGGTAGTCGCTGTTTGCGATGAGGGGCATAATCGAGATGTCTGCCGAAAGGTGACCTTCATCGATCACGAGGCGAGCGGCAATGGGGTCGAAGAAAGCAGACCAATTGGACTGGTAACGGTCGCGGAAAATCTCGTAGGCTCGTTTTTCCGGAGCGGATATTTTTTTGATTCCCATTTCCGTGATGGGGGTGAGGAATCCGAGGTTGCCGTATTTGGAAGACTGCACTTGACCGGCAACAAGTGAAACCTTGCCGAGTTCGGGGAATTCTTTCGATTGCAGCTTTTCGCCCGCTTCGTGCCGAGCCTGAAGCTCCGAGAGCGCAGCGGCGGCTCTAGTGCGGCGGGAGGCGCCGATTCGCCAAGCAGGCCCGCACCACCGACGAATGGCGGCGTCGGTTACCATAAGAAAGGCTTGCTCCTCGACGTCGGCGGACCGCAGGTAGCGGGAGCGGAAGAAGGAATATTCGTCGAGGCTTGCCAGATTGGGTTTCTTGCCCGATTCGGCGGCGGCCAACCTGCGAAGTTGAGCCAGTGAGTTGGTGACCACTACGACGTTTTCACCTAAGACGGCCGCATAGGACTTTATGGAATGGTCGGGCGAAACTAGGCCTATGTAGTCGATGTCCGCAACGGTTCCCGAAACAGCCTTGGCATCCTTTCGCTTTTGAGAAGTCTGCAGGCGTCTTAGGGCGAGAGAGGCGACTAGAGCTTCAGTCTGCTTGGCCTCGTAGAGGATGGTCAGATCGGTTCCCGTACGAAGAAAGGGATCTCCTCCCGTCATGGCCACTGAGGCGATGAGCTTAGGCCCGAGCAGGCGACTCAGTTCGGTCACGGGTAGGCAGAGCTGGTCGCGATACTTCTCCTTGCTTTGGGCACTCTCCGAACGAGCCTCAGCCAAGCGAAGCAGCGGAGTGCCCTGAAGGGCGGCCTCGTCGAAGATGGTGAGCAAGTCGGCGAAGGTAGGAAAGAAAATGGCGTGTTGGTCTGCGGGTATTACCTTGGCGAGTGGATCGAGGGCGGGGTTTTTGTCGCCCAAAAGTTCCTCCCATTCCATTTCCGCGATGGTAATGCCCTTGATGTTGTTGACGGGGATTGTGGCATTACCCTCAGGTGATAAGCGCAATTCGCGATCAAATTGCAGGTTTTCACTTAGGGCTCGGCCTCCGGAAAAGAGATCCAAGGTGTCCTCTAGACTTCCTCTGGAAGGACGATTGGGACGTCTGTTGGGGGTTGTCGCATTCGATACGTTTGCGTCCAGTTTGCGCATCACCGCTGCACTGGAATCCGCTTGGTGCCTGAACCATGCGGCTCCTGGGATGCCTCGAGCGAGCAAACGTTCGTAATATTCATTTCGACCTTTATGGAATTCCAATTCACCGATCGAGTCACCCTTTTTTACGCGAAACTCCACGGACCGTAGGCCCTCCCCATCGGCATTGGGCAAGAAAAGAGTACCTTTCAATGGAAGCCTGTCGGTGCGAATGATTACGCGTGTCTGGTCGGGACGGAATTGGCTTCGCCACCTGCGCCTATTTTCATCCTGATCCATCAAGAG
>CAZXKR010000302.1:0-2564 GCA_964641305.1 uncultured Puniceicoccaceae bacterium
GACGAAAAAGTCGATTATCGACTGGAATCGGCGCTCTGCAAGCTATGGGGAACCGAAACCGCTTGGCGAGTAGTGGACGACCTCCTGCAAATCCGTGGTGGGCGGGGTTACGAGACCGCTCAATCTCTTGCGGCTCGTGGCGATAATCCGGAACCCGTGGAACGCTTTATGCGAGATTCGCGCATCAATCGAATCTTTGAGGGCTCGAGCGAAATCATGCGCCTATATCTGGCACGGGAAGCTCTGGATCCACACCTTCGGCTTGCAGGACCCGCCATGGATTCTCGCCTTTCCGCAGGCAAGCGTCTACTCGCTGGAGCCAAGGCAGGACTTCACTACGCCAGATGGTACCCGAGCCGACACCTCCCCCACCCGTTCGCCGTACCATCGGGAATCCGAACGGGATCGAGATCCTCTCTTGCATACGTCGAAAGAACCTCGCGAAAGCTTGCCCGAACTCTCTTCCATGCCATGGCTCGTCACGGTCCCGCACTGGAAAAACGTCAATTGCTGCTTGGCCGGCTCGTGGACGTCGCCGCCGAACTCTACGCTCTGACGTCTGCCCATCTGCGAGCGGGAGTCATCCTTCGGCACGAAGCCGAAAGCGCCTCCACCGATCGAAGTGAGATCCCTGCCGTCCTCTCATTCCTAGACGAGAGAACCAAATGCCGAGTGAACCGACTGTTTCGAGAATTGCATGACAACCCGGACGCCAAAGCACGATCTCTCTCTAGAAAAATACTAGCATTCCCAAGCTAGGAAACGGGGAAAGAAGTAGGGACAACGAAAGCCGTTTACGATTGGGGAACCTGCGCGGCACCTGCCTGCACCGAAGGCAAGTATCGGTAATAGACCTCGAGGGAGAGTGTAGCGATCGCAGTGGTAATGACACGCCCCATCTGCTTGGAATGATTACCGTGCTTGTAGTCCCAGCTTCCTTCATCTCGTCCGCCTTTGACTTGACGATCGATAAGGATTTCGCGCATCACGGGGTTCCACTTTTCCCAGACTTCCCCCTTGTTGACGTACGAACTGAGAGTACCGTAATACCAGTAGTAATAGTCGGCCTGCTTGCCTTTGTTTTTAGGGAGATGCTGCAGCATGTGGTTGGCAGATTCCTTCATCCTAGGATGACTCGCATCCATTTTTCCTAGAAGTTGCTGGGAGAACATTCCCTCGGCTACCATGGCGGAAGTCTTGAACCCGGCTCGATCATAACCATAGATGCCTTTTTTGCTGCCGGATGCGACTCGGTCCAGCCATACGCCTGCAAGCCTGAGAGATTCGGCAGGAATCTCAATCCCGGCCAAGTCCGCACTTTTAAGTGCCATCAGTTGCCAACCCGAGACGGAAGTGTCCATACGTTTGGACTTCGGACTGTAATCCCAAGCGCCATGGCTCTTGTTTTGGGCGGCAACAACGAAATCCACAGCTTGCTGCAAAGGTTCGCGGAGGGAGGGATCCTTGGTGAGACCATAAGCTTCGGCAAGTGCGAGAGTGGCGACTCCTTGGTCGTACATTCCGTTGTGTTGGCCATTAGTGAAATCACCTTCCTTCACTTGAGACATCAACCATTGAACGGCTTTCTCCACAGTCTCGCGGTAAGGGCCATCCTTGTTGTGCTTTGCTCCCCAACCAAAATAACAAAGCAAAGCAAAGGAGGTCGAAGCTATGTCATGGTTTTTCTGGCCTCCATGCTTGTGTATCGACCAACGCCCATCCTGCTCCTGATGGCGGCTAAACCAGTCTAGAGCGCGTGAAACGGCCTCCTCGCTTTCCTGAGTTCCGCCCAATCTTTCAAGAACCCGGGCACGTTGCTTGGGATCGCGGAGAATGTAAGGTTGATCGGTAGATGGCTTGCTCTCGAGAGCCAATTTCGGAGAAGTAGCTGTAAGCGGGAGACGAAGGCTTATGGGATTGGAAAGGTTGGGACCTGAAACCGTAGGCAGAGAAGCCGCCAAACGAAATTTCGGTAGCTTTAGAACAGCTGAACTAGTAGGCTTCAATCCGGTAAGCGTAGCAAACCCGGAAGGAGCGGCAAGGGGCTTGGAAGTAACGGCCGACAAGACAGCAAGCTTGTCCACCCCGGAATCGGCGGCAACATCGGCAATTTTGGCTTCGGCGGGACCGCCAGAAATGTCTCGTGCGTTCTCTAAGGTGACTCGAGTCGCCATTTGGCTCACTTTGGGACCACCGGCTAGTGGCGACGGTTTGTTGCGAAACGCGGCGAGGGAATCCGAAACAGGAGTCTCCGATGGAGCAAGAGTTACCTTTTGATTGGCGGCGGAAACCTTGCTGATTGTTCCGTCGGGAATCACGGTGGTCCCCACGGCGGAGGGTTCGGGACTGTCGGAGGCATTGGGCGAACCAGTCAAGGCAGCCGCCTTCGCAATGGAAGAATCGGTGGAGAGAGGAGCGACGTTAGGTGCATCTTCTCCCTTTTTCACTTCAGAGCGCCCCTCGAGGCTAACAGTAAAGGATGATTGAGCAGTCGATTTATTTTCGGTCAGAGGAATGTTGGAAAGGTTTTCCAGCTTATCTGATTCTTCGCGGGTATTCGTGGG
>CAZXKR010000303.1:0-2563 GCA_964641305.1 uncultured Puniceicoccaceae bacterium
CCCTTTGGAATGCTGACGTCCCTGACCTTGAAATTTTCTTTATTCGGATCATCCTTGATCACGAATGGGGCGTAGGGCGCACCGAGGAAATTAGGTCCGCCCGAACGGGACATGCGGAGCAGGCTCACGTAACTTGGCAACCCTTCGCGAATTCCGCGCTCCTTTGCCACCACGGAACCGAATGACGGGTGAAAGGTGACGGAAGCGCCGCAACCTACCGGCACGGGGGTAGGGCGACCGGTCATCAAGTAGTGATTGCCCGCTCCGTGATTGTTTTGCTTGTGGGCTATCGAACGCACCACGGTGTACTTGTCGAAAGACTTGGCCAAATGTGGAATGTGCTCGCTGAAGCGAACACCGGGTACGGAAGTCTTTACGGTCCCGAATTCGCCCTTGATCCCTTCAGGGGCGTCAGGTTTGGGGTCGAAAGTTTCGTAATGACTTGGACCACCATCGAGCCAAACGAAAATACAGCGAACGTCTTTCATCCCGTTGCCTGCTGCTTTTGCCTCCGCGCGAAGGCGAAGGATATCGGTCAGGCCGAGACCTCCCAATGCTCCCATTCCGACTTGAAGAAAATCCCGACGACCCAAGCCATCGCAGTTTCGTTTTAAATTCATCATTTTTTTCCACTAATGATTCAATACGAATTCCGGCGTGTTGATCAAGGCCCAGATTAAGTCTTCGGAGGCAGTTTTTCTAGTGGCGTTTTCATCCTCAAAGGATTTTGTCGCAATTTCACGTTCTTCCTCGGACGGAAATCGAGCATACAGCTCGAGGTAAATTTCCTCCACGATTTCCTCGGGCTTTTTATCGCTGTTAGCGAGTGTGGCGGCACGTCCATCCTTGTTTGAAATGCGTGTCTGGAGCTTTTCCGAATTCATTAGGTGTAGCGAGTGTACAATGGTGGGGGATGGGTCTCTTTCGCATGGTGCCTCCGCACTGGCATCAGGCCTGCCGAAAACATCGAGGAAGAGAGAATTCACGCTAGTGTTCCAGACTGTCGTGGCTCGGGCGTCGGGTGGAAGTCCGTCGAACTTTTCCGAGATCCCCGTAGCTTGCGCTACCGCTCCTGCCATGACCTCGGCGGCATATCGACGACGTAGAGACCTTGCGTAGTTTCGTTCGTCGCGAGCATTGGTCTCATTGGGCATTGAGGATGCCTGATAGACACGGGAATTCAGTATGCGTCGCATGAGGTGCTTGAGATCGTAATCGTGAGCGATAAAATCCTTGGCCAACCATGCCAGAAGCGGACCGTTGGAGGGAGGGTTCGAGGCTCGAAAGTCATCCGCCGGATGCACGATTCCAAAACCGAAGAACTCCGCCCATATACGATTTGTCGCGGCTTGGGCAAAGAAAGGGTTTTCAGGGGCCAGCATCCAGTCGAGCAGGGCTTTGCGCGGATCGAGGCTTTCGGGAATTTCGGCAACCGGACCGTCCGGCGCTTTGCACACCATTTTCTCTCCCGTCACAGGATGCTTGACTTCTCCACCGGGTTGGAACCACCAATACTCGGGTTCACCCGAGATCGGGGCTGAAATACCTTGTCCCTTCCTTTTCATTGAGCCAAAGAAAGCAGCCATTTGGTAGTAATCGTCTTGGCTCCATTTTTCATTCGGATGGTGATGACACTTCGCACACTCCAATCGAACGCCTAAAAAGATGCGACTTACGAAGGCTCCCGCATCGGCAGGTTCTCGCTTGTGGCGATAGAAAGCGATGGGTCCGTATTTGTGGCTACTGCCTTCGGCCGTCAACAACTCATGAACAAAGTCGTCGTAGGAAACGTTTTCGCGAAAGCGCCTGCGAATCCAGCGATCCATGAGGTAGACGGGCTTGACCCCGACCCGTTGTATGTTCGGGCGAAGCAGATCCCCGAACTTGATCGCCCAGTAGTCGGCCCAGTCGGAATCGGTTAACAACGAATCGACAAGTTTTTTGCGTTTGTCGGGAGACTTGTCGGCTAAAAATTTGCGGACTGCCGTACCCTTGGGCAGCTTGCCCACCGTGTCGAGCGAGGCCCGACGAATGAACTCGGAGTCGGTGCAGATTTTGGAAACGAGCAAACCCATTTCCTTGTGCCTTGAATAAACGAGACGGTCTATCTCGTTACCGACCGTCAAGCCGTCGTATGCATTGTTCGGAAGCAGTTTGTCTACGGGTATCGTAAGGCGGACAATGGCCACTTCATCCAGATAGCGAACCATGACCACCCCTTCTCCCGATTGTTGGCCCAAGGTGACGACACCATCCTCGTCGACGACCGCCATCCCTTCGTCGTTCGATTGGTACTCGGCGAGGTGGGTGACGCTTCGTTCGGATTCGTCAGAGTAGCGAGCGGTTACTTTAAGTCGAATCTTCTGCCCCTTTTTGTAACGCCCCGTAGGCGGAGTTACTGCGATTAAATCGAGCTCGGGTTCCCCGGGGATGGAGTAGGGGGCGCCTTGCGCAATCCAGTCCCGTAGAACTTTGTAGAATGCGGAGTTCTTCTCGAAACGCTTTCCTCCTTCGTGATCGATTGCCTGCGTCGGCTTCCGAAGCAACAGGCTTTCCTCCGGAG
>CAZXKR010000304.1:0-2543 GCA_964641305.1 uncultured Puniceicoccaceae bacterium
TGCCCCAGGCAAGAGCATCCTCCTTGCTAATGACGCCGATGTCCTCCGTGCGATCGAGAAATATTCGGTTTCGGGTAAGAAGTTTTTCCACCTCGTCGATCGCCTTGGGTAATTCGTCGCAAAACTTGATCACGCGGCTTAGCCAGCCATCGGGCACGTCTCGAGAAACTCCTCCGATTCGAGTATAACTCGTGGTAAAGCGGGCACCCGTCAACTCCTCGAACAAAGTGTAAAGCTTTTCACGTTCCGTAAAGGTGTACATGAAGGGCGTCCACGCACCCGCATCCATGCCGAAGACACCCATGCCCAGCAGGTGACTGGAGATACGGGCCAGTTCGCACACGAGCACGCGTATCGCTTGGCAACGCTCGGGAATCTCGATGTCGGTAAGTTTCTCGACCGCCAAAACATAGGCGACGTTATTGGCGAGAGGGGCAATGTAGTCCAGTCGGTCCGTGTAAGGGACGAACTGGTTGTAAGTCATGTTCTCGGCGATCTTCTCGTCGCCGCGATGCAAGTATCCGAGTACGGGTTCACACTTGGCGATGAGATCGCCGTCCAATTCCATAATGAGCCGGAGCACGCCGTGGGTAGTGGGATGTGAGGGGCCCACGTTCAGGGCCATGCGTTCACCATCGGGACCTTGAGCCAAGTCGGCTCCCCTAGCGGCAACGTCACCAACGCTCACTTCCTTTGTAACGGTCGAGGAACTCATAACGTTTTCTCGACCTCCTCGGTCCAACTTTCATCCTTGGCTCGCGGCTCGGCCTCGCTCACGTTCCCTTCGGCCGGTGAAACGAAGGGGCCACCCATCATGGGGGCGGGCTCCACGGAAGCTTCCGTCACCTCCGCAACGTCGGGTGCGGGCAATGGAGTCTCGACCCCCGCAAGGGGAAATTCCTTGCGCAAGGGATGATAGGGATACTCGTCCCACATGAGAATGCGCTTCAAGTTGGGATGCCCTGAAAAAATTATGCCGAACATGTCGAAAACTTCACGCTCGTGCCAATCCGCGGCAGGATATACGGCTGCCAAGCTGGGCACCTCGGGCTCCTCGTTGCTAGGGCAATCGCAAGCGATGCGCAGATAAGTTTTCAGGGCCAGTGAATAAAAATGATACAGCGTGGTAAAGCGAGGTGAGTTTTCTTGCCCCCAGTCGAGGGCCGTCAAATCCACCAACATTTCAAAACCCTCGCGATCGCGAAGCGCCGAAGCCAGTTCCACTAAATTGTCAGTGGGACAAAAATAAGACAAGCAATCCGCCGAATCCCGAGACGAAAGGAAGGCGTAACGTTCCAAAAGCCCCTTGGCAAATTCCTGGTCCATCAAACAAGAGCTCAAGCGACCGAAACGGTCTCTTGCGTCTTACGCAGGTTGCGAACGGAAGGCTCGCGCCCAATTTTCTCTTGGAGCTTCATCATTGCATCAAGCAAAGCCTCGGGGCGAGGAGGACATCCGCTAACGTATACGTCGACGGGGACAATATTGTCCACTCCTTGTAGCACGGCATAGGAGCGGTACATGCCACCGGTAGAAGCGCAAGCCCCCATGGCCACCACCCATTTGGGGTCGCCCATTTGGTCGTAAATCCGACGAACGACTTCAGCCATTTTGTAGGTTACCGTGCCCGCAACGATCATACAGTCGGCCTGTCGCGGAGAAAACCGCATGACCTCCATGCCAAAACGTGAAATGTCGAACTTGGACGCAGCAGTGGCCATCAGTTCAATCGCACAGCAAGCAAGCCCCATGGGCATGGGCCAAACCGAGTGCTGGCGTATCCAGTTCACTACTGCATCGGCTCGGGTGACGATGATTTCGCCCTCGACCTTGCTATCGTAAGCAATTTCCTCGGTAGACATAAAAAACGATGGTTATAATTCTTGTTATGGACATCCTTGACAACCGGCAAACCTCAAAAAAAAGAATTAGCAATACGAATCCTAGATAAAAGGAACCTAATTCCATGGGTTTGATCTTCCTTTAGGCATTGACTAGACGAACTTGCGAAACATCCTGCAGTCCGACCCTGAGGCACTTTAGGAGAGGTGACAGAGTGGCCGATCGTGCAGCATTGGAAATGCTGTGTACCGCAAGGTACCGCGGGTTCGAATCCCGCCCTCTCCGCCACTTTGGTCAGATCAAGCTTCCCGCACAAACACTTTGGCTCCGGTAGAAAATCGAGCCTCGGCTAATTCGAGTACGGCGGGAGCTGAAATGGGATTCCCGCCGGCAGCAGCAGTCGCCTGACCGGTTACGAGAACGGAAGTCTTGCCGTATAGGTTGAGAGTTTCACCGTCATTTGGCGAAAGAACATTACCCGAGTTCAGCCAGCGTCGAAGCTCGAGTTGGCTCCAACTACGATAAGGCTCTCGATTACCAAGAAGGTTCTCAGCAAAACGAATAGATGCGGTTTTCCAAAGGCTGTTCGATAGTTCGCCCGATTCGGTCATTGCTTTTTGCATCGACTCAGTCGTCAACCAAAGCGCAGTGACTGCTGTATCGGCCACGCCGTTGGCGGTACGAGGAACCCCGGCCAAGAC
>CAZXKR010000305.1:0-2542 GCA_964641305.1 uncultured Puniceicoccaceae bacterium
TTGAGCACGGCACCGAATCCGTTGTTTATTCCACGGACGGCGAACACCGAATACCTGCCCATGGAAAAACCTACCCTTACGTCGATTTCATCCGTAATGCCGATCTTCTGATCTTCGATGCTCCCTACACGCTCTGCCAATCAATTGGTTCCCATGAAGACTGGGGTCACTCCAGCAACATTATGGGAGTTGAGCTAGCCGCTCGAGGCAATGTCAAAAAATTAGCGCTTTTCCATCATGACCCTGCGGCAACGGATTTGCAAATGTCTGATTTCCTGAAGCATACGCAGAAGTTTCTTTCCCTTTCCCGGCAGAAAATCAAGCAAACTCGAGCAGGCATTCCGGGAACCCCTCCAACGCGTACGCATCCCGAAGAAGTTCTTATCGCTTACGATGGATTGGAGCTGGAACTCTAGTTGGAAAAGCTTATGCCTGCCCGTAAGCACAACGAAGAATTACCCGAACGTTTATCTAAGGCGGAAATCAATGAATTGCCCTTGGTTCGTTTTCAAGGGGCAGTACGTATCGCAGAAGACTCTAAAAGTGTCGCACGTTTAGTCCAGCGGTTAAAGAAGCAGCGAGTGCTGGGTTTTGACGTGGAATCCAAGCCTACTTTCCGTCGTGGTCCCAATAACCCCCCCGCTCTCATCCAGTTCGCCACCGCCGATCAGGCTTTTCTTTTTAGACTCCGTCCATTAAAGAACCTTGGCGTCATCAAAGAAATCTTGTCGGATCCCGAGATCATCAAAGCCGGTGTAGCCATTCGGGACGACATTAAGAAGCTCAAGGAGATCGAGGATTTCACACCTGGAGGATTCGAGGAACTTGCGGATCTTGCCGGCGACCTAAAAATCGCTCAAACTGGGTTGCGCAGTTTAACCGCAATTTTCTTTGGTCATCGTTTGTCTAAGTCGGCACAGCTCTCGAACTGGGAAAAAAATCCTCTGGCACCGGGTCAAGTGAATTACGCGGCTACCGATGCATGGATAAGTCGAGAGTTATTTCTTATAATGAAAGCGCGACTCAAAAGCCAAGGCTGAGTCAGTCTCTTCAGTGCCATTCGTTGGTCGGGAACATGACGATTTTTTTGTGCAAGGTACCTTTGGGTTGATCTAGTAGGTATTCGATTAAATCGACAATTTCCTGTGGTTTCATGATTCGAGCCTTATCGCCGGGGTAAGGGTTTTTGTCAGGATCCCACAGAGGAGTATCTATACCACCGGGGCAAATTGTCGTGACCAATATCCCCTTTGTCAGAAGTTCCTGAGCCAAGGTTTCGGCGAATCCGTTCATTCCGAATTTCGATGCGCAATAGGTGGCTTGCCCTGGGATTCCTCGAGTTCCGGCGACAGAGGAGACATTGATTATGCGCCCACTACCCCGAGCTATCATGCCTGGAACCACGCAACGAGTTACGTAAAGCGCTCCCTTGAGGTTTACGTCTACGATTTTTTCTATCATTTCAATGCTTTGCTCCGCAAATGATATGTTTTCCACGATTCCCGCGTTGTTGATGAGAACGTCGGGTACCCCATAATCTCGTTGAATGGCAGCAATCGCTTCTTCGACCTGTTCTTTTCTCGAAACATCCACCTCGAAAGGTATCACCTTGTCGGAACCGCATTCTTCCACCAATGAATTCAATTGATTGCGAGTTCTGGCCAACGCATAAACGACATGTCCTTTTTTCGCGAAGTTCAGAGTTAAAGCCTCGCCGACTCCTCGAGTGGCTCCGGTAACCAAAATACTTTTCATTTGAACTGACATGAGTTCATCGAAGATCAAGGGTTGTTAAAGAGCAAGCTTTCGTAATCTACCATCAAAGTGCTTTTTGCTTTGTAGTCGCGAATTGAATTTAGCCCAATTTATGAATTCCCTTGAGACATCGGAAGAACATAGTTAACGAGAAGAGGAAAATAACTTTCAAACAATGATTGATTCACGAATAGAGGAAGCCTTAGGCAAACAGATCAACCAAGAGTTCGCGGCTGCCTACAACTACTTGGGCATGGCCGGATACTTCGATGCCAACACACTGGATGGTTTTGCACACTGGATGCAGACTCAGCACGACGAAGAGATGGCTCACGGCATGCGCCTTTTTCGTTACTTGCTGGATCGAGGAGGCAAGATCGAGTTGGCTACTATCCCGAAGCCTTGTTCTGATTTCAATGGAACAATAGATGCGTTCGAAGCTGCACTAGGGCAAGAGCGAGAAAACACAATTGCCATCAATCGTTTGTACGAGCTCGCGACAGAGTGCAACGACTACGCGACTAAGAGCCATCTCCAGTGGTTTCTGGACGAGCAAGTGGAGGAAGAAAAAACAATTGAGGACATTATCGCTATGCTCCGCATGGCGAAGGAGGACATCAGCGCCATATTGTTTTTGAACGAAAAGTTCGGTGCACGAAAAGCTGTTGACGAAACCTCTCAAGAGGCTTGAAAAGGGAATCCAATCCCGTGTCGACAGAAGGTCAGACGGGCTATTTCAAGAAATTAGCTATTGCAATTGTTCCGCCAATTAGAGCAACGGCAAAAA
>CAZXKR010000306.1:0-2540 GCA_964641305.1 uncultured Puniceicoccaceae bacterium
CGAAGGTAACCTCGGGAGCTAAGAAGGTGGCATTGGCATCGAGCAGTGCGAGAGAAGAATTGCTTTCCGCGGACAAGTTCGCCGTGGCGTTTGTATCGACAGTGATGCTGTTCAAGCTGACATCGGCGACGACGGAAGCGTTTGATTCCGCCGTGGCGTTGGCTTCACCCTTCGGACCCGCCTTGCCATCGGGACCAGGCTGTCCATCGGTAGCGTTGCCTTCTGTTAAGACAGGGGCAGGCGGCGGAGGTGGTGGTGGTTGAAATTCCGCCTTATTGGACTCGAAGTAGCGGCGAAGCCTATCCTCGGTTGGTTCTGAAGTGGGTGACAGATAATCGTTCATTGCGAACGTGACGGCCGTGGCGATGGTGCGAACAGGTTCCTGAAAGATGGGGTCATCTTTACGTTCCTCATGAAAAGCCTGTAGGCGAAGGGACAAATCACCCGAAACCACAAGGGCAGAGGAGGGAGTCGTAATGCTCGGGATGGCCGAAGGCAATTGATCTTCGTCCAAAGTGAAGGCCAAGCTGGCATTGCCATCAGCTTCGGAGGCAAAGCCTAGCTCTGCCTTTTTTATGGCTGCCAAGAGGTTGTCTCGAGTGGCGGTGAGGTTGCCTGCAGCGCCGAGAAGAACTTCCGTCAAAGTCGAATTCGAATCGACGTGCTTTTCGCGAAACTCCACATCGAGAACCTTACCGCCCGAACGGAGGGTCAAGCGGTCCTTGGGCTTGGGTTGCTCTTTAAGATTAAGGGTAGCAAAGGGCGGAACGGGCAGATCCAGATCCTCGGAAGAAAGGGTAAGTCCGTCGATATCCCAAGAAAGTTCTTCGCCAAACATATCCCAGCGAGCTTCGTCACGAAAAGCAAAACCTGCAGCAGAAAGAGTCTCCTCCACTTTGGATGCCCGAAAGTAAGAATAGAGTATGCCTTCGACGGCACTTTTTCTAACTCCGCGATTGCGACTGACGACTTCGAATGCGCGGGAACGATTGGCATCGTCCACAAGACGTGGGTCGATCTTGGCCAAGAAACGAAAATAAGCATTGTTCACATCGGAGCCTTGGGCCTCGGGAGGGAGCAGACCCCATTGATCGGCCAAATGGTCGAGAGCCACCTTCGCCTTGAAGGAACCTTCGGCGAAATCACGGTCAGCTGCGTTTTGTTCCGCGATCAGCCGAGCTTTCTGAGCTCGTGGCAAATACGCCCAATTGTTCATAACGTAGTTTATGCGCTGGAACTCGGAAGACAGAGACTGCTGAAGCTGTTGGCGGAATTCCTCGGGGAGCTCGCCGAGACGGTTCTGCATTTCCATGTACCTGCTCATGAGTGCACGTTGATTCTGTTGCGGAATCTCCGGATAAAACCGGCTTTCCGCCTCATCCATGACCTTGGCAGAAGGAACGATGATAGCTCCAAGGTCGGAAGCGACTCGATGAGAGACCTCCAATGTGCCGTACACGTCGGGGTTGTTCAAGTCACGGTCGTAGTAGGCTTGACGATTCCGTGAATCGTCGGGGAACAGATCGAAGATCGACGAGCCTTGAGAAAGGTACAGCACGAAAGAAACGACTATGATGAGAAGCAGCAAGGAGAACAAGACCTTGCCCAACTTCCCACTGATCAGGTTTTGCAAAGCAGTAATCATATCGGAGATAAGGAAAAAAAGGAGGTTATAATGTCTAAAGCCAAGCGCAAGTCAACCACGGCTAATACAACTTAAGCATCTATAAAACACCTGCCTAGCGAGGCTTGAGAATGGGCGGATCGTCAAAAACGGTATGATACATCCAGTTTTTTCTTTTGAGTTGCCTCGTGCCCGGCTCAAAGCCCTTCACCTTATTGATGGGAATCCAAGTTTGGTTGTCGTGCGAGGCTTCATGCCGTTCGCCGAATCGGCCACCGTCGAAGCCCTCTCTCAGTTCCTTGGCGGAAAAAGGCCCGGAAGGCTTGGCTTCATCCGGTAATCGAACGTAATACTTCTGGAAAAACGGCAAATACATAGTGAGCTTCTCAATCGCCAAGTTCTCTCCCTTCCAAAAAAGAAAATACTTTTGTCGTTCACCGGTACCTTCATCCAAAAAGCTGGCGGCCACACGTTTGCCTATCATCTGCCACTCACCGGAAACACCTTTCGGCATAGCCTGACTGGTGAAACGGGCTTCGCCGTCGGATTCGAAAGTAAAAGCGATGGGAAAAGAGCGTTTTCGCGATTTCCCTTTGTTGCGAATAAGAACGAACATCGAGCCATTGTCGTCAACTAAGCCCCATCTATCCTCCAGCACAAAACGAGATCCTTTTTTATAGAGGTAATACTCTTGGACTTCTTTGCCGTCGGGAAAAGCAATTACCCGTTTCCCATCTCCCATGCTCCAAGTACCTGTTCGAAGTTTTTCCTTGTTGGTCTTTTGATGCCGGAAGAGCAACTCGGCGGGCATCTCCTTGCCAACCTGCCTCAAGGCGAGTTGCAAAAAGTAATCTTGACCTTCAATTCGAAGGGAACGGGCTTGAAAAACTTCGCTTTCCCAGTCGGAAATTTCTCC
>CAZXKR010000307.1:0-2531 GCA_964641305.1 uncultured Puniceicoccaceae bacterium
GCATTGGCTCAATCGAACCTCAATCTGGGGATCGTACTGGATCTGCTGAATACAAGCAGTCGCTCCTGACGCGGCGGGACCGGGTGCTCCGGAGACGTCGCTTCGCCCTCTTCCTTGGAGGAGGCGAGGCGACGTCCGGGGCCCCGTCCGCCCGGCGGAGGGGATGCGTGAATGCATGAAAGTAGTTGCGGCAGTAGAAGTTTTCTAGGTAATGTATTAATCTTATCAACCTTAGTTCATTATGGACAACAAATCAATTGTAGGTCGCCAAGCGGAACTGGATGGAATTCGTAATGGTTTATCTTCCAATGGTTCCGCAAAAGGGTTTCTCTTTATAGGTGAAGCAGGGATAGGTAAAACCACTATGCTGGAAGAAAGTTGGCGAACGCTTTCATCCACGCCTAACCCCATCATTTGGATTGCACCAAATCTTAGCTCTGCAAAGGATGAGCTAGCCGCCGCCTCTTCTTTAGCGAGAGGCATTGACACTTCATCAACTGATTTACGGGCGGGTTTATCGACTTTTGCCCGAGCATTTGGCCAAAAAGCATTCGAAATTCAAAGAGAATCGACGAAAGATGAACCTTCCAGTGATTCAACTATTGGTGCCCAGTTAGCCGAACAGTGGCTTGAGCACTTTATCGAAGCACTTCCCGAACTGAGGGCAAGCGGAGGTCAAAGTCCTCTCGTGGTTGTCGCAGTTGATGATGTCAGCAAATTGCACGCCAAGGTCGTCGACTGGTTAGGTGAAGAGTTTTTGCCTAAATGTAAAGAAGCGGGCATCGCAGAACGAACTAGGTATATATTTGCAGCCGAAACAAAGCCAGACGGTCAGAATTCGGAATTGATAAAGGCAGCCTGCGATGGTCGAGTCATTGAGATGAAGCTTCGCGCCTTGCGTTCCGCTGAGTGTGCCGAGTTGGCGAAATCAACTGGAAACACTTCTCCGGATGGGGAGAATCTGCGTACACTGTCAGGAGGGAACCCAGGTAGACTTTTACAGATACTCGGAGATACCAACAATAAAATCTTACATACGGGCACACCAATGAATCAAAATGAGGAACAAACCGCCTCTACTCGAACGATTGAAGGATTTTCTTCCGAAGAAACCGAACATCTCTTTCGAGTTGCTTATCTCCCCGAGGCAACGAAGGACTCCCTTGCTCTTTTTTGCAACCCAAGGCAAGCATCACTGTCATTTAATTGGGTAAAAAATACAGGTGGTCTTGCTGAAGATCTTCCCGGGAATTCAATTTCTCTCTACGATGACATTCGAACTCAGGCAATATCGCTTCACTCAGAAGTTCGACCAGAAGAGGCGACCGAGTGGGAGGTTCGTGCAGAATGCCATTTGGCATTTGAGAAAGCCTTCCCTTCAGTCCACTCTAGATGGATACCTCTTCGATTAGCCAGTTTTCAATGCTTCGACGAGGACGTTCTCCGTAAATTGTTCGGCGAGGATGCTTGTGAAAGCATAATGAATTTCATTAACGAAACCCCTGAACTTTTCGAAGAAGTTTCAGGCGTCTATAAACTTCGTCATGATTTAATGGAGACCGTGAGTCGTTACAAATCTGTTATGAATAATCCTAACGACGACGATGAACTCTCAGTTATGATTGCAGAGGCTTGGACTGAGCGAAAGAGTGAAGGTGAGTCGAAACGTAATCACCTTGAGTCTGAACGTGAGAACCTCAACCAAGAGTTATCTGGAATTGACAAGCAAATTGATGACTTGAAGGGATTGAAGGATAATCTTCTTCAAAGCTTTTTGGATCCCGAGTCTCGTAAACCTAAACGAGAACTTTCTTTTACCATCGCAAAAGTCCTATTGATCTTAGGCTTGATCACAATTGGCGCCAGTTTGGCCTTTCGCGACTTGCTGGGAGTCTATCATGCTGCCGGAGGAATCGTTTTGACTCTTTTCGGTTTTTTCTGGCCATCAATAAAGTGGCAAAGTCAGCAACAAATAGCTGAAAGCGGTGGAATGGACCGCTTTGCGATAGAAACTCAACAACGCATGCTAGGGCACAGAGTAACAGGTTTGAATACGAGAAAAATTCGCCTGAGCGATTCCATTAAAGAAATCGACCAAGGCATTGAGAAACTTGATGATGTTTTGCGCCAACCTTATGTGGTTGACGGTTGAAGTATTTCATTGGCTAGTTCTTGCAGTTTCGCTTCTCGATGAGAAATCTTATCTATTTCACATTCCCACACTAAGCATACCTTCCACTCCGCTTTTTTAAGAAGGCATAGATTTTTTTGATCGCGAGAAATATTTCTCTCGATCTTGGATTGCCAGAAATCTACACGCGTCGATGGCATGGACGCACGCGGACAACCTTTGTGCCGATGCCAAAAGCATCCATTAACAAATACTACGCATCTGTGTTTCGGAAGCACAATGTCAGGTCGCCCAGGGAGGTTTCGACCATGAATCCTGAACCGAAACCCAAGTCGATGAAGATATGATCGCACGATCAATTCCGGCTTGGTATTCTTCGACGCGACTCGACTCATGACGT
>CAZXKR010000308.1:0-2521 GCA_964641305.1 uncultured Puniceicoccaceae bacterium
ACATTTGGACGACCAAGAAAAGCAATCCGAACACGGCGAGCTTCTTTTTCGACAGGCTCATCAGAAGGCGGCGGGAGAAGCTCCTCCACCCCCTCGAGAAGATCCCCAACACCGTTACCATGCTCAGCTGACACGGGAAAAACAGTGGAAAAGCCAAGGCTGGCAAATTCATCACGGGCGTAGTCCTGTTCAGGAATGTCCATCTTGTTGACAACGAGTACAGGAGTCTTCCCCATCCGGCGAAATTTCTCGGCCAAGGATTGATCCAGAGGGATTAGGCCTTCGCGACCATCGACCACGAATAGAAGAACATCGGCGGCGCGAATGGCAAAATCAGCTTGATCTTCCGTTGCTTCCTGAATCTCCACGGGGGTCATGGAGGGAGTCATCCCTATGCCGCCGGTGTCCATGACGACGTATCCTCCGGGTGCATCTGCAACGACGACGTCTCGAGTAACTCCGGGGCGATCATGCACGATTGATATTCGCCGGCCCACGATACGGTTGAAGAGACGGCTCTTCCCCACGTTGGGGCGACCGACAATAGCTACACTACGAGTTTGCACAAATATGAGAAAGTTAAAGGAAGGCTCGAAAAATCAAGTAGTCGCAGTTGGCTAAACTGCGGCGGCGGCATCTTCGGTCACGATATCATCCCGAAAACGAGCGATGCGATCGATGGCCTCGACAAGATTTTCATAAGAAGTAGAAAAGCTTGCTCGCACATGACTCGCGCCATGTTCGCCGAATGCGGTTCCCGGCACGACGGCAACCTCGGCTTCGCGAAGAAGACGATGAGCAAAGTCAGTATCGCTCAACCCTGTAGAACGAATGGAGGGAAAAGCATAAAAGGAACCTCGAGGAGAATGGCAGGAAAGCCCGATTTCGTTGAAGCGACGCACTATGAAGTCTCGCCGACGATGATATTGCTCCTTCATCCGTGCAACCTCGTCAGCTCCATTCACAAGGGCCTCGATCGCGGCTTCCTGACTTAATATGGGAGCGCACATCATGCAATACTGGTGCACCTTCATCATGGCCTCGATGAGCGCTGCCGGCCCACAGGCATAACCGATGCGAAATCCAGTCATGGCAAAAGCTTTCGAGAAACCGTGCAACAAAAGAGTCCTCTCCTTCATCCCGGGAAGGGAAGCGATACCGACGTGCTCGCCCTCGTAGGTCAACTCCCCGTAAATCTCGTCGCTAATGACAAGGAGGTTCTTGTCTATGGCGAAACGCGCAAGACGTTCGAGTTTTTCGCGATCGGCCGTTCCGCCCGTGGGATTGGTCGGAAAGTTCAGTAGTAGAGCCTTACAACCAGGCTCCCAAGCAGCTTCGAAAGCCGCAGGGTCGAGAGCGAATTCATCTTCTGGCTTCGTACCCACTGGAATGGCCTCGCCAAGAGCCAAGGTAACGCTTGGGGCATAAGAGACGTAGCATGGTTCGTGGTAGAGAACCTTGTCGCCAGGATTCAAAATAGCACGCAGTGCAACGTCGATAGCTTCGGAAACTCCGACAGTAGCGAGAATTTCGTTCGCAGGATCATATTCGGGGCCAAAGAAATCGGCGACGTACTTCGAGATTTCACGGCGAAGCCGGAGCAGACCCCGATTGTCCGTATAAGATGTGCGCCCCTTCTCAAGAGCAAAGATGGCAGCTTCTCGCACATGCCAAGGGGTAACGAAATCAGGTTCCCCGATACCGAGAGAAATGGCTTGTGGCATCTCGGATACGACGGCGAAAAAATCCCGTATGCCAGAGCGGGGCAAGTCTTTCACATGACTCGCCACGAAGCTTTCATGATCTAAACTCATTAGGGAGAAACGGCGGGCTTGTCGACTACCTCGGTCTCGTCGACCAAGAGATGTCGCTGCTCCTTGTAAGGGCGCAGCAAGAAGTGGGTGGAGGTAGAGAGAACCCCATCGATGGTTGCCAGTCTTTCGGAGACAAAGGCCGCGACCGTTCTCAGGTTCTTGCCGGTGACGAAAACCAGAAGATCATATCCGCCTGACATAAGGTAACAGGACTCCACTTCCTCAAAACGAGCAATTCGCAAGGCAAGGCGATCAAAACCACCTTCACGCTCGGGACTGATCTTCACTTCGATCACTGCCCTAACACGCCCCTCCTCCACTTTTTCAGGATTGAAGACGGGAAGCCAACCTAGAAGGCTCTTGTCCTCCTCAAGACGACGCAACTCTGCCTCGACCTCGGCTTTTTCTTTGCCGAGGACATTTGCAAGATGATCGGCACAAGGTTTGGCGCCTTCGAGCAAGAGGGTAAGAACATCACTCATAGCATTCTAATCATAGATAAAAGCTCTGCGAGGGTAAAGGGAGAAAAGAGGTTGGATTTGCCCGTTTTTGCCATTGGAGAAAAGGGAAACGCATTCAAGCAATGGACAGACCCTTTTCCAGAAACAGATTAAAGAGAGCGTTAAGTGCCAAAGAATGGGAAATTTCACCTGAACGAATGTTATCCGAGATATTCGCAATGGGAACGAGAACCGTTTCGATTTCCT
>CAZXKR010000309.1:0-2516 GCA_964641305.1 uncultured Puniceicoccaceae bacterium
GCCTACGGATCCCGTTACCTTGGACAATGGAAAGAAGGCTTATTCCACGGAAGCGGTATACTCTACGGTCCTAGCGGAGAAGTAAAAGAAGAGGGAGAATGGAACGAGGGACGGATTGAATAGGCTATCAAAACAATCGCTGAAGAAGATTCCTGTTTATTTCTTTGGCCTGGGCAGCTAGAGAAACAGTGCTCTCCAAGCGAAGTCGTTCCTTCGCATTATGCAGCATCGCCTCTGCAAAATCACTTTCCATTCGGCTCAAGCTTTTGGTTTCGGCATAGACGGTTTGAGCTAGTCGATCGGCCGAGTACTGAAGCTCGTTCATCCCGACCCCCAACTGACCACGCGCTTGACCCAAGCTCTCGATCTCATCCATGATAAGTCCGATCGCATTAGCGGCGTTCTCGGCAGTGTCAACGGAAGCATCGTATAGCGTGGAGAACAAACCGGGGCTGATTGTAACCATTCCCTCCCCTACCGGAATCTCCAAAACATCATTGCTGAGAACTGTCTCGTAAACGGCACTCGCCTGAAAAAGCGTTTTGGATTCTATGACAACGCTTAAATCAGTCTCTCCCGCAATGGCGGGGTTTGTAATAATCGGATCTCCCCAACGGTTTTCGACGTAACTCCCACTGTCGTTCTTATTGTAGGGAGAATTATCATCGTTGCCGTCTAAATCCGAATCCAAGGATGAGAACTGGTAAGTCGTGTTCTTGCCCGGAGAGTACTCGACGACGAATTGGTCGAAATCATCAGTGTATGCGCTTCCTGCCGTTTCCCACCAACCGGTATCGAAAATCACGTTGCTTGAACCTTGCAACAAAAAGTAACGTTCCTCCGCCTTGCCGGAATTAACTTTCAAAGTAACTTTTCCACGATCATAGCGGACGTCCTTTGTCGCAGTCCAACGCTTGACGTTATTTCCATTCCCGTGACGCTGATCAGTTGAGGTAACGTTGCTTTCGTAGGTATCAGGCAGAACGGGACTTGTGTTTTGTTCATTCAATCCACTACTAAAATCTACGCTCTCTTGAAACAAATAGTGTCCTTGAAAACTAGTTCCCTGCAGGTCAAAAAGGGATTGCTGCAAAGCCTCGAATTCTTTGACCAACAAAGCCCTGTCACTCATCGATAAAGTGCGATCCTCAGCTCTCCCTGCAACTACTCCCATACGGTCGAAGATCTGCCCGACAACTTGCAACCCGGAATCTTGTAATTCAAGATAGGTCACGGCTCCCTGAACGTTTTGAAGTTCGATCTGTTTAATTCGGCTCAAGCTGCTCAGTCGCGTTGCAAAAGTATGCTTCCCGCCATCGCCATCCGCCAAAGCCTGAGCGGATGCTTGACCACCCAAGGTTCGCCCTACCGAACGCTCTAAACCGGCTAATGCTCGACTAGTAGCCGTGGCTAGATTTCCAAAGATCGGCGCTGATGCAGAAAGCATGGCAGTTAAAGCAAGGTATCCACGAGGTTCTGATTGATTCCTCGTGCTTGCGTCATCAATGCGATATTCCCTTGCGAAACAATTTTATCTCGAGAAAGACGGATTAAGTCCTCCGCCATTTCCTCGTCCGTCATTCGATCCAAGGAGACCTTCCCTGCAACGACTTGACGATTCAATCGATCGATGGAGAGTTCCAGTTCGGACAAGTTCGATCCGAGCAAAGCTTTTTGAGCCCCGAGTTGCTCAACGTATGAATTCAGAGTAGTAACCGCAGATGAAGCGCTCGCCCCGGTCAGTAGGTTCAAATTGGAAGATCCAAGAAAACGAGGTACGGCGACGTTTTCCAAGTCCATGAACTGATCACCCGCGAAAACTTCCAGTTTGGGGTCCTCTTCCTCGGCAACTTCAATGTTATCTAACGCCCACCAGTAGCCATTCGTCCCGTTGTAATCCCAGCTAACTTGCATGGAATTGGCTCCTTCGGGGTTATTCACATCCAACTCCACACTCTCGTCGTAAGCATCCGGAGAAGATCCGTCCATTTGCAAAATTGTGCTCTGAGGTCCACCGTCGAATGAGACGACCACTTTACCGCCGTGAGCTGAATCACTTCTCCAACTGGAATCGTACTTGAGCTTTACCTGCCCGGCTTCCGCCCCGGAAATATCGATGGACGGAGTGGATAGCGCGGCATCAAAGGGTTGGCTGGACTCAGGAGTGGGCCAAGGCACATTATCAGCAAACTCATCCGAATCCGCAACAGCGACTACCCCGGTGCCTTTGGTGAAAAGGTTTCTGTTCTGCCCCCCGTCCCCTGGCGCATTAACTGCAGTATTTTGCCAAGACTGAGGATCCAGAAAAGTCCAACCGTCGTACTCCGGAATGGGAGCAACAAAAGTTCCGTGACCAGCTGCCTTGTTCATGCTCCAACCATTGGGAGTAGTCCCGGTCCAATCGGTTCCATCGCCATCTTTTTCGGTAACAGAAACAAAAGGATTCAAGGCAAGGGTATCAAAGTTTTCCGAAAAGAACGAACTTCCATTGCTACGAAACAAATCCTGACCGTTGA
>CAZXKR010000310.1:0-2513 GCA_964641305.1 uncultured Puniceicoccaceae bacterium
ATTCGGCCAATTTTCCGCCTGAGCGGAGAAACTGAAAACGGTTAAGAGAAAGCAGTTTAGAAATTTCATTAAGTATTTCATAGATTTAGAGAACATCAAACTAGACCTAGGGTCTGCGAGATTCCAGAAAAAAGGGATCAGGGCAGGTTTATTTTAAAATCGAAGGCTGCATACGAAATGGAATACCTGATGGAGCGAACTGTCTATGCGCAAATGCTAATTTGTAGCGGGAGAACCTCATGAGGTTTCATCGCTGTGTGTTCGAGGGAGTTCTTGAAAACTTTCGATTTCCACCGATTCAACAAGGCGAGTTTCTCGCAGATCATCTTCCAACCACTCGACCAACTCTTCCATGCCCTTCTCGGAAGGTTGCCCTTGGTCATCGAGTTCGAACTCCTCTGAGAAATCTTCGCTCATTTCGACATCCAAGCGTTGAGCGTCTTTGGCTCGGGTGCGAAAATACAAAAACACTACTCCCCATATTCCAAGCACGATTACCACCGCTGTAAAGAATGCAGGCATATCGACTTTTCTTCTTATCGGCTTATATATGCTTTTGGGTAAAATTTATTCTTTTTCCAAGCGTAGAACTAAACCGGCGGCGATATGCTCGGAAACTTTTCCAAGCGCTTGACTGAGTGCCCTCACTTGGGAAACTTTGTCTCGACTGGTGGCAAGAGATGTAAGTTTGATTTTTTCTGACAAGGCTTCGGTGTAAACTTGCTGGTTATCAAGGAAGATCTGCCATGTCCCCACCAGTATAACCTTAGCTCCGGGGATTTGTTCAAAGCGTTCAACATGCAATCCTACCTCCAACTCGCATTGAGGCTTTTTTCGATGAGGATATGCAGAATATTTAAGCGTACCCAGCACGATTGATAGGTTTTTAGCCATAACGCGAGCGATTCCTTCGTCAAGGGGTTCTCCCCAGCGATGCAAGTTGGAAAACTCAACCTTGTTCGATTCGGTACGAGCAACCAATCCACTGCCTTCCAGATAAGGGGCTAACTCTACCTGCCGAACATAAAATGATGCACCGTTAAGAAAGTCCGAATCAGATGTGGATAGATTCGAGTCCACGGGAGTAAGTAAATAATTCGTGGGTTCGACATGGGTTGACTTGGGCACTACACTAACACAGGCACATAGCAATAGTATGGTAATGAAAATAATAACACTGACCGTTGTAGACTTCATTTCTGATCTTCGCCCTTACCTCTGATTATTGCTTGAGGATTACGCTCGAGAAGTTCGGCAAGAATTTTGAGAGCCTTCATGCTGGCGGAGATCTCGCGCAGCGTCTCGCCAAAGTCGAAACGGAAGTCGGATGACGGATCCAGCATTTTATTTACTGCTGCAGACAGTTTCCTCAATTCGGCCATTGTCTGGGTGGCTTCATCTGAAGCGACTCCTAATTTCGGTCCAAGGGGAGAAAAATCATCTCGAAACTTATTGATGAAAGAGCTGAAATCCAAAGCTGCGGACTGAAAGGATTTCTTGATGGCAATGACGTCGAGTTCGTCTAGCCTTTGGTTTGCTGTTTTCAGCAAGCTCGTAAGCTGCTTTCCGATGTACTCCGGATCTAAGTTTTCACTTAGTTGTTCCATGGTTGATGCTTGAGTGACAATCTGTGGGTATCCATGCCGGGTAGTCATATTGGCATCAGCTTGCGATGAATGGTACTCGAGATTGACGTATTGTATGCCCGTGACAAAGCTTTCTTGCACAAGCTGTCCTTGAATGCGTGGAAGAACATCGTCCCGGAATTTACCATCGGAATCAAACAGTTCGTTACCTGTCTCATCCATATGGCGCAGAACTAGCCTCCGATCGATTTCAACAAGAATGGGAACTGGGGCGTCCTGCTCGGCCGCACCTAGGAAAAAGCGTTCCACTCGGCCAATGCGCACTCCGTTCAAGGTGACCTTTCCACCTTCCTTCAGACCATAAATGTTTTCACGAAAAACAAGGACAAATCGTTCGTTTTTATCGCGTAAACTGGTCAAGCCTCCCGTGAACACAACAAAGCCGGCCAAGACTGCGAAAGCCCCAACGACAAAAGCGCCGACAAGAGTAGCGTGTCCTTTTCTCTTCACTGTATATTTAGGTTAATAGCATGAAAGCATTGGTCGCAACGCTAGAGTTGGGAGAAGTTCGATTGTCGCAGGAGGAAGCGCCGCACCTTTTCCTCCGGGCACTCATCCCTGAGAGTTGCCGGATGACCGCAGGCTAAAAGAGTCTTGGTCTCCGCATCGAGAAATATGGAGTCATCGGCAATGGCAAAAATGCTGGGCAGTTCGTGCGTCACGACAATGAAGGTTATGCCTAAAGTCTCCTTGAGTTCAAGTATGAGGTCGTCCAATCGTCTCGAACTCAGTGGGTCAAGGCCAGCGGAAGGTTCGTCAAAAAAGAGGATTTTAGGATCGAGAGACATGGCTCGAGCCAGTCCGCCACGCTTGCGCATACCGCCACTGAGCTGAGCAGGTCGAAAATCTCCAAAGCCCGAAAGTCCA
>CAZXKR010000311.1:0-2511 GCA_964641305.1 uncultured Puniceicoccaceae bacterium
TCTCTATGTGAAACTAAATCTTGAAGGCGTGTTCGAGAGTGCCCGAATGAGCGAAGTATCAGTAAATACAAAGTCTTGGGCCGAGCTGTCGGTATTGGAAGCGAAACCTCAGGGCGCAGTTGTCAAAAAAGGCGAACAGCTAGTAAAATTCGATTTCGAAAAAATAGATGAAAAGATATCTAATCTCCGCCACGATTTACGGCTCCTCGACTTGGATCGGTTAATCGCCGCCACCGACCTGAAACTTGCTGAGGCCATCGCACCGATTAAATTATCTGAAATCGAGAGAAAAGAAAAATACTCCAAGGAAGATTTGGCCCGATACGAGAAGATTAAGAGTCCATTCAACAAAAGAGCCGCAGCAATGAGCCTAAAAAACTATGAGGACACCTTGGTCTACGCCCAAGAAGAACTCAAACAGCTCAAGAAGATGTACGAAGCCGACGACTTGACCGAAGAAACGGAGGAAATCATACTGGTACGAGCCCAACGCACCGTTGATCGTGCCAAGTTTTCTCTGGAAGGCGCCAAAATTCGAAATGAAGATGCCCTCAAGGTCACTATTCCTCGCGAAGATTTGGAGACTAAGGAAAAGGCCAAGAGAGACGAACTTTCTTCCCGAGCTTTACGTAAAACCCAACCAGTCGAACTGGAAAAAAAGCAACTGGAATCAAAAAGGCTAGCAGAGCAGCACAAAAAGGCTTCCGAAAACCTAGCCCGCCTAGAAACTGACCGCAAGGCGATGTCACTCCCCTCCCCCGCTTCGGGAGTTCTCTACAGGGGCACTTTCGAAAGAGGCAAATGGTCTGGTGACACCGCCTTCAAAAGCCGATTGCGCAGAGGGGGCATACTCAAGCCAAATGAGGTATTTATGACGGTCATCGAATCAAAACCACTTTTCGTACGGAGCAATTTCCCGGAGTCAGACCTTCGGCGATTGAAGAAAGGCCTCGAGGCAAAGG
Organism: uncultured Puniceicoccaceae bacterium; assembly: GCA_964641305.1. GTDB lineage: Bacteria > Verrucomicrobiota > Verrucomicrobiia > Opitutales > Seribacteraceae. The sequence continues at coordinate 963 of CAZXKR010000311.1, forward strand.
TCAAATGCAAGGCGTTCCCCAACCAAAAACTAACAGGGAGCATCCGTGAAGTGTCCAGCGTACCTGTCTCCCCAGGGAAATTCGAGCTTCTGGTAGATGTTGCCATGCCCAAAGAAGCAAGAAGCATTCTTCCTGGAATGTCGTGTAAACTCCAATTCCTCGTCTACGAGAACGAGCAAGCCATCGTAGTGCCAGCTAGTGCCGTATTTTCCGAAAGGAAGGATGAGGATATTAAATTCGTATATCTCCACCGCGAAGGGAAAAAACCAAAAAAACAAACGGTAAAGACAGGAGAAAAATCCGGAGAAAACATTGAAATCCTCGAGGGCTTAAAAGCAGGGAAAAAAATTCTAGCTGAAAAGCCGAAGAATTAATCCACCACCTCCCCGAGACCGCCACGATGCCCCACCTCCCCTACGCCCTACTGGGTTTCATCCTCTGTACCTCAGTAATTGCGGATGATTTGGGAGTTGAACGACCTATACGCCTGCCAAAGGTCGAATTTCCTACGCAGAAAGCTGTCCTCGACTCCATAGACCGAGGGTGCGCCTTTCTAAGGAATCGTCAAAACCCTGATGGCTCATGGGGTTCCGCTCGAAACACCAAAGGGCTAAACATTTACGCTCCCGTTCCTGGTTCCCACCGTGCCTTCCGACTTGCAGTCACTGCTCTTTCGACTGCAGCCCTCATCGAAAACAAGGGCGACGATTCGAACTACTCGAAGGTTATCGGGAAAGGGGAAGAATATTTGCTGGAAAAGCTCCCTTACCTTAGGCGGGCAACGCCCATGGCTATCTACAACGTCTGGGCGCATGCCTATGGCATCCAAGCCCTTACTCGCATGCACAAAAGAATCGTGGGCAAATCCGATGCCAACAAAACCAAACTCCTTCGCATCGAAGATCTGATTCGTCACCAGTTCGGAATGCTCGAGCGCTATGCATCGATCGATGGGGGTTGGGGATATTACGACTTCAATGCCCAAACCAAGCAACCATCAGGCAGTTCAATATCCTTCGTCAACGCAACTGGCCTCGTCGCTCTGCATGAAGCCAAGGAGCGCGGCATCGAACCACCTGAAAAACTCGTCAAGCGAGCATACGACGCAACCCAGCGGCAACGACTTCCCGACCACAGTTATCTCTATGGGGAATACCTAAAGTGGAAGCCCCGACGTGGTATAAATCGTCCGGGAGGAAGTCTTGGACGATCTCATGCCTGCAACCTTGCCCTGCAACTGTGGGGAGACAAAACCGTCACGGAAGATGTGCACAAAATCTGTTTGGACCGTCTCATTGCCCGGAACGGCTGGCTTAGCGTAGCTCGCAAACGCCCCGTGCCCCACGAATCATGGTTCGCGGTTGCCGGCTATTTCTTCTACTATGGCCACTATTATGCCTCCTTTTGCATCAAAACCCTTCCCGAAACAGCTCAACCTCTATACCAAAACCACCTCGCCGCCATCCTCCTGCCCCTTCAAGAAAAAGACGGTTGTTGGTGGGACTACCCTTTTTACGACTATCACCAGCAGTACGGTACAGCCATGGCT
>CAZXKR010000312.1:0-2503 GCA_964641305.1 uncultured Puniceicoccaceae bacterium
TCGGACTTCTGCCCGGCGTTCTTCTCTCGGAGAAAAAAGTGCCACTTCCTGCAGGTGTTCCCGCCGGTTACGAGCTTGTCTATTCTCAAGATTTCGAGGGGAATGAGGCCAAGGAGAAAAGCCGACTATGGTTTACAAATCCCGAAAATTGGAAAGTGCCGGCAGTAAGAGCCCAAAGCTTTATTGAGTTCCAGAGCAAAGGGCACAACTACAAGTACAAGGTCCGATCTCCCTACACCATCGGACTGGTCAAGGAGGTAGAGGTGAAGGACTTCGTTCTCGAGGCTCAGCTTCAGCAAACGGGCAAGGAGTACGGACATCGCGACATGTGCATTTTCTATAATTTCCAAGATCGTTCCCGCTTCTATTATACCCATATTGCAAGCGTGACCGACAACCATGCTCATAACTGCTTCATCGTGAACGACAAACCCCGCACGAAGATTTCTCACGAAACGACCAAGGGACACAAGTGGGGCAGCAAGGATTGGCATGACGTCCGCCTCGTCCGCGAACATGCATCCGGAAAGATCGAAGTATACGTTAATGATATGAAGAAGCCAATCATGCGAGCGATCGACAAGACATTTGATTGGGGGCGAATCGGTTTCGGTAGTTTCGACGACACGGGACGCGTCCGCAATATCCGTCTCTACGCTCCCGAATCCCGCAAGAGCAAGGCGGGAGATCCTTTCGTCGAAGGGCGAAAATAGCACCAAACTCTTAATGTCTTTAGCTCGACTTTCCGAGCGAAGAAGCAGCGGTTCAAACCTCGGCCGTTTTCGTAAAATGGCATTGCTCCATCTTTGGCGACCCCTTTTCTTTTCTGGCGATGAAAGTACCATTCTATCAAGTGGATGCGTTTGCGGATGCTCTTTTTTCCGGGAATCCGGCTGCCGTATGCTTGCTGGAAGCTTGGCCGGGCACGAATCGTCTGCAACGGATAGCGGCCGAGAACAACCTATCCGAAACGGCTTTCGTTATGCCCGGGAAGCGGGGCAAGTGGGCCATTCGATGGTTTACGCCTAGGATGGAAGTGGATCTGTGTGGTCACGCCACCTTGGCCGCCGCTCACGTCTTGTATGAGGAGCGAGGGGAACACACCGAAGAACTCATCTTTACCTCTCGATCTGGGGAATTGAAAGTTTCTCCCTTGGAGGGAGGTGTACTCGGCATGGACTTTCCTAGTGTTTCTACCAGTAACGCCGCCGTTTCTCCTCTTCTGTTGGAAGGGCTTGGGGGGTATCCTTCCGAGGTTCGAGCGGGCGTGGATTGCCTGTGCATTTTCGATACGGAAGAAATCGTTCGAGAGCTTCAGCCCGACTTCCGTCTCTTGGGACGTCTTCCCTTTCGCGGCATTATCGCTACGGCTCCCGCGGATAGCCGCAAGGTGGATTTCGTTTCCCGTTTTTTTGCTCCTTCAGCAGGTATTGACGAAGATCCTGTCACTGGTTCTTCTCATTGCATTCTCGCTCCCTTTTGGGCGGAGCGTTTGGGCAAGAACCGTATGGAGGCTAGACAAATTTCCGCTCGTGGAGGAAAGATTGTTTGCGAGATTCGGGGAGATCGGGTTTGGCTCGAAGGTGCCGCCGTAACTTACTTGCGCGGCGAGGCCGAAATCGGGTAGGGCAGGGCGTTTGCTCTACCACCATCCAAGAAATTTCCACCACGGTAGTCCGACACCCAGCCATATGGCGATGTGGAGGAGCGATACGAGAAAGCCGATGCGAAACCAGCGGGCCGACTCCACGTAACCGAGACCGAAATAAATGACGACGGGTCCCGTCGAGTAATTGGTCAGGCAACCGCAGAGGTTCGAAAAATAAGCCAGCAGGGCGACCGTGAGCATGGGCGGAGCTCCCGCTCCTACGGCTACCAGAAAGAAAGCCGCTACCATCGCCTTTATGTGTCCCGTCAGCATCGAGAAACCGTACATCGAGTAAAAATAGACAAGGACCAGAGCCAAGAGAGCGGCGAGCGGATCCATGCCCACGACCTCGTCCTTCATCGTCTCGGCGAACCAGGATATGAATCCAAGATTTCGCAGAGCGTCTGCCATCGAAATAAGCCCACCCAGCCAAATCAGGGCATCCCAAGCCGCGGCATTGCCTTTCATGTCCTTCCACTTTTCCACCCCTGCAACCAGCAGGATGCCTACGCCCGCAAGGGCCACCGTGGTCGTGTGCAGACCATGCAGCGGCTTGCTCGCCCACAATCCGACCATGAGCACGAATACGCCGAGCATGGTCTTTTCCGTACGCGTCCACGGACCCATCTCGTCGAGATCGGATCGGGCTTGGCTGCGAGCACCTTGCGCATCCGTAAGCTCAGGCGGAGCCAACTTCAAGAGGAACAGAGGAAGGACGAGAAAGGATACGAGTGCGGGGACTATACTGCCGAGCAACCAAGTGCCCCAATCGAAATCGATCCCCGTTTCCTTGGCGATCAGAGGATTGGCGGCCATGCCCGTGAGAAAGGTTGCGGCCGCCACCAAGTTGAGGTG